>JAPUGG010000036.1 GCA_027292975.1 Alphaproteobacteria bacterium
CGATATCGTCGGCGGCGCGGGCAAAATCATAGAACGCGCCAACGTGGGGCCTGAGCGCCGGGGCGATCAAGGGCGAGGCGACGGGGACGTTTTCATCTCCCGCGCCCTTGGACCCGGCACCGCCGGGATCACTCAACGCGGTTCCTTGTCCGTATACGCCTTGCCGGCGCGGTTGCGCTGGTCCGCGCTCATGTCCTTTTCCAGCGCCGCCAGCGCCGCCCGGGCGGCCCCATACCCGCCGTCCTTCGCGCGGGCGAGCCAGACCCAGGCCCGTACCCGGTCCCTGGCGACGCCCTGCCCTTCGCCATAGAGAAGCCCGAGGTTGTATTGCGCCCGGGCGAGCCCCACCCGGGCGGCCTGACGGTACAACACGGCGGCCTGGGCGGGGTTGCCTTCGACCCCGTCGCCGCGTTCATGGAGGGCGCCCAGATTGAACGCCGCCTCGACGATGCCTTGTCGGGCGGCGAGTCGATACCAGCGCGCCGCGCGGGCCGCGTCCTTGGCCCGGCCCAACCCCAATTCGAAGGCGACGCCCAGGCTGAACTGGGCCGGACCGTGGCCCTTGCGGGCGGCCTTTGCGAACCAATCGGCCGCCAATTGATGATTCTTTACGCCCCTAAGGCCGCGCCGATGAATAACACCCAGATAGTATTGGGCGCGGGGATCGCCGGCGCGGGCCGCCCGGGCGTACCAGCCCATGGCATCGATGTACCCCTTGGGCACGGGAACGGCATATTCCGCGGCGAATCCGGGGCTGGGGGCGGCGATCGCCCACACCATTAGCCCCAGCCGCCAATGACAAAGCCATCGGCCGGTCGAGGAAAACAGGGGTTGCGTGCTGGTTTTCACGGTTTGTCCTATGGGTTTGTTGTCGCCAATGCCGAGGACGGCCAAGGCCAGGATATCCCCACTATCCGGTCTGCGTCTATGCGATGACGTCGATGACGACGCGGCCGCGGATCCGGCCGGCCAGCATTTCATCGGCCAATGACGGCAGGTCGCCCAGGGCGGCATCGGTGGTCATGGAATCGAGAACCTCGCGGCTCAAGGTGCGGGAAATCCGTGCCCAGGCCTCGCGGCGCTCGGCGATCAGGCCATGGCCGCCCTCTATGCCGACCAAACGCACGCCACGCAGGAAAAAAGGGATCAGGGACGCGGTAAAGGTATTGCCGCCGGTCAAGCCGCAGGCAGCGATCACGCCGCGTTGGTCCAGCGACGAGATCACCGCGGCCAGGGTCTTGCCCCCCACCGCATCGACGCAGCCCGCCCATCGCTGGGCCATCAAGGGCTTATCGGGGCCTCCTTCAAGCTCGGCGCGGGGGATGATCTCCGCCGCGCCGAGCGATTCGAGATAGGCCTTCTCGCCCATCCGCCCGGTGGCGGCCACCACCCGGTAGCCCAAGGCCGACAGCATGGCGATGGACATCGAGCCCAACCCGCCCGCTGCCCCGGTCACCAGGATGTCGCCGCTGTCGGGTGTTATCCCGCCGCGTTCCAGTTCCATGGCGGAGAGCATCGCCGTCACCCCGGCCGTGCCCACGGCCATGGCGTCCCGCGCGGTCCAACCGTCGGGCACGGGAACGAGCCATTCCCCTTTGGCCCTGGCATAGGCCCCATAGCCGCCGGCGAAAAGCTCGCCGGCGCCGTAGCCGTTCAATATCACCTCGTCGCCGGGCTTGAAATCGGGGCAAGCGGATTCCTCTACCGTGCCGGCCAGGTCGATCCCCGGCACGAAGGGGAAATCCTTGATACGATAGCCAATGCCCTTGACCACCATGGCGTCCTTGTAATTGATGGTGGAATAAGCCACGCGGATCAGCACCTCGCCGCCGGGCAGGACCGATGCCGGCACCTCGCCGATTTGCACTTGCGGTCCCCCCTCACCTTTCTCCAGGTAAAGAGCATGGAAGGTTTCGGGTAGGCTCATAACACGGGTCCTTTATTGGGTGGGCCGATTCCGGCCACCCGCCAGTTGATGGTTTCCCCGGCGAGGAAGGGCCGCACGCCCCCGCGCCCGCCCGCCCCCGCGACTTCCACGGTTTCCGGCACCGTCCAGGGATCGCGTTCCAGAATCAGGGTTTCTTCGTTGACCGGCAAGCCATAAAACGCGGCCCCGAAATGGGCGGCGAAGTTCTCCAGCGCATCAAGCGCCCCAAGCTCGTCGAACACGCTCGCGTAAGCCTCCATGGCCACCGGCGCATTGAAGATCCCGGCGCAACCGCAGGCCTGCTCCTTGTCGGCGACGGCATGGGGCGCCGAATCGGTGCCCAGGAAGAACCGCCGATGGCCCGAGGTAGCGATCCTTCTCAGCGCCTCGCGGTGCCGCGCGCGCTTGACCACCGGCAGGCAGAAGAGATGCGGCCGGATACCCCCCGCCAGCATATGGTTGCGGTCCACCATCAGGTGGTGCGGGGTGATGGTGGCGGCGAGCCGGTCGGGGCCGTCGCCGACGAAATCGACGGCCTCGGAGGTGGTGATATGTTCCAACACCACCCTGAGGCCCGGGAAATCCTTGATCATGGGCGCAAGCACGCGATCGATGAACACCGCCTCGCGGTCGAAGACATCGACCTCCGGGTCGCTCACCTCGCCATGGACCAGGAGCGGCACGCCGATCTCCTCCATGCGGGCGAGCACATGGGCGATCCGTGCCATATCGGTGACGCCGGATTGGGCATTGGTGGTGGCGTCCCTAGGGTAGAGCTTACAGGCGAAAACCACGCCTGCGTTGAAGCCTTTCTCGACCTCTTCCGGGTCGCTGGCGTCGGTCAGATAGAGGGTCATCAAGGGCGTGAACCGCACCCCGCCCTTGGCGGTGCCGTTGATGCGATTGCGGTAGGCGGCGGCGGCCGCGACGGTCGCCACTGGCGGCACCAGGTTCGGCATCACCACCGCCCGGGCAAAGCCCCTGGCGGTCGCCGGCAGGACCGCCGCCAGCATGGCGCCGTCGCGCAGATGGAGATGCCAGTCGTCGGGCCGGCGAATGATCAGGCGATCGGCGCTCATGATCCGACCAGGGCCCGGTAGAAGTCCAAAACCCGATTCACCACCGCCGCCTGGGTGTACGCGGCATCGAAACCGATCCGTGCTTCGGCCACCAGACGGGCGCAAAGCCGGGGCTCGCGCGCCAGCCGCTTCATCGCCCGGGCCAGTCCTTCGGTATCGTCGATGGCCACCAGCAAGCCGTTCCGGCCGTCCTCGATCAGGCCGCGCGGTCCGTCCGCGGCGGCCGCGATCAGCGGCACGTTCTGCGCCCAGGCCTCGATCATAACGGTGCCGAAGGGCTCGAACCGGGACGGCAGCACGCAGTAATCGGCGGCGGCAAGGAGGGCTTGACGATCTTCACGCCAGCCCAGCAACTTGACCCGAGCCTCCAGGCCGAGCCCCGCGATCAGGCGCGCAAGCGTCCGCCGCAGGGGCCCCTCGCCGGCGATCCAAACATGCGCCCCGGGCACTTGGGCCGTTGCCCGGATCAGGACATCCAAGGCCTTGCTTTCGTGGAGCCGCCCGAGCGCCAGGAACAGGGGCGCGTCTTGGGGCGTGCCGAAACCCTCTCGGGGCACCGGCGCAACGGTCTCGGTGGGGGCGAAGGTGGGAATATAATGGGCGCGCTCTTGGGGCCAGCCTTGCCTCACCTGGTGGTCGCGAATATCCGCCGTGACGCCGACCAAATGGTCGCAAGCGCGGTAATCATCGATTTGGTAATACCCGCCGAACCATCCCACATGGACGAAATCCGCAGCCTCGGGCGGGCGCGAGACGAAGCGGGTCGCGCGGTGCATCCAGCTTTGCACGATGTCCGGCTTGTAGCTGGCGATGATGCGCCGAAGGCGGGGTCCCGAAAGGCAATCGATGATGCCCCCGAATCGGATTTGGGCGGGTTCGATTCCCGCCCGGCGCAACCTTTGGGCGCGCGCTGGAATGCCGCGGATCACCACCTTCTGGTCGAGCCCGGCGCGGTTGAGCGCCGTCACCAGTTCCACGAAATAGGTTTCCGCACCGCCGAATTGCGCCCCGGCCATCGCTTGCAGCACCCGCATCACGCCGCCCGCCCGTCCCGGGCCACGGGATCGAGCGGCCCGCAGGCGATGGTGAATTGGGCCTCGGGATAGGCGCGAACCAAATGGTCGAGCAGCCCCGTGGAGAGCACCGCGTCGCCGATCCGGGTGGGGGTTACCAAAAGAATCCGCATCGATCAGGTTATAAGGTCCCTTGCCCCCCCTTGCCAAAGGCTTTTCGGTCGGTTACCTGATAGTCCAATCGCCGGCGCGCGCAAGTAAGAGACCACCACGATGTTCCCCATGGGCCAGATGACCTTGAGCTTGCTCGATGATCGGGCCGTTGTCCGCGTCGGCGGTGAGGATGCGCGCGAATTCCTCCAGAACATCATCACCAATGACGTGACCCGGGTTTCCGACAGCCAAGCGGTCTGGGCAGCGCTGCTCTCGCCCCAGGGCAAGTACCTTCACGATTTTTTCGTCATTGCCGTGAACGACGCCCTGATGCTCGACTGCGAGAAGGCGCGCGCGGACGATCTCACGGGCCGGCTACAACGCTACCGGCTGCGCTCAAAGGTCGAGATCACCCAAGTGACCGAGGATTGGGCCGTGGCCGTGCTGATGGGCACCGACGCCGATGCCAACGCCCTGGTCGGCTTCGAGGGCCGGGGCGGCCCTTTCCACGGCGGGGTCTGTTACGTCGATCCCCGCTATGGCGGCATGGGCGCCCGGGCGCTGGTCCCGCTCAGCGCCGTGGCCGAACTGCTGGCCGCCGGCTTCGGGCAGATGGAGCCCGGCATTCATGATTATACCCGGCTGTGCCTGGGCATCCCCGACGGCAGCCGCGACCTTATCGTCGATAAGGCCCTGCCCATGGAGAACGGATTCGATGCTTTGCACGGCATCGACTGGGACAAGGGCTGCTACGTCGGCCAGGAAATGACCGCGCGCATGCGCTATCGGGCGACCGTGCGGCGCCAGTTGCTGCCCGTGGCCATCGAAGGCGCGGCGCCGGAACCGGGCACCCCGATCATGGCCGCCGAGCGCCAGGCCGGGGAAATGCGCTCCTCGGCCCGGGATATCGGTCTGGCACTTCTCCGCGTCGATGCCCTCGCCGGCCTCAACGGCGACGGCGACCGGCTGACGGCGGGGGAGGCGACGCTGACGCCCCTGCGCCCGCCCTGGCTCGCCGCGCCCGGCAGTCCCCAAGACGAGAGCTAGGGCGACCCCGGCCTCACGATTCCTTGCCCCCGGCCCTTCCACACGCGCCAGTAAATCACGGCATTGAATATGAGTACGAAAACGCCGATGGCGACGAATCCGACTCGCGGGAACCCGCCGGGAAACAGCAGGTCCGGGTAAATCAGCGGCATCAGGTAATGCTCGACGAAGCCGGTTGCGTAGCCGGCGCGTGAACTCATCGCCCGGAAATGGTTTTCAAGATAGGTGAGTGGGCACACCCAACCAAAGAGCTCGATCGCCGCGCCCCACAGGAAGGCCGGGAGGTGCGCCCAAGCCAGTTTCCGCCAACGCCACACCAGCATCCCGCCGGCGAGGACGAAAACAATGAACGACAGATGGAGCACCACGGTGGCGTCGGCCAGGACCCGGTAAAGCATTGGAAGATCGTCTCCCGGTCGGTTCGGCTCCATTAGAGCATTATTCGGCCAAATTGGACCATTTGACCGGAGTGTGCACTAGACAGGCGCCGGCGGGAAAAGATATGACCCGGCGGTCCGTGCTAAATTTTGGACATGATCCAAGTCTCGAAGTCCATCAGCATCGATGAAAACGAGATCGAGGAGCACTTCATCCGCGCGCCCGGTCCCGGTGGCCAGAAAGTGAATAAGACGGAAAGTGCCGTTCAGTTGCGTTTCAATGCACGGAAAAGCCCGGCGCTATCGGACACGGTTTTTATGCGATTGAAGCCGCTAGCGGGCAGGCGCATGACCCGCCATGGCGTCATTGTGATCACTGCCAATCGGTTCCGCACTCAGGAACAAAATCGCCGTGATGCAATAGACCGGTTGATCGCGTTGATCCGCAAAGCGGCAGTGCCACCCAAGTATCGGCGGTCGACCAGGCCATCGAAGGCTGTCAAACAGCGTCGCTTCGACGCCAAACGCCGTCAAAGCAGATTGAAGAAGCGGCGAAGCAAGGTCGGTGAATTTGATTAAGTGCTCTAGGTGCCCGGGCGCGGTCCCCGCCGCTATGCGGCCTCGCGGATGGCGGGGCTGAATGCGCCGAGATCGATAAAGCCGCCCTTGTCGGCCTTGGCCTCCCGCCATTCGCGCACCTGACGCTTTCTCTTGGCCCCCTGCACCGCCCGCCGGAAGTTCGCGCCGATGAGAAAGAGCACCACCAACAGGGCGAGCAGGCCCAACCAACTTTTGGTTTCCCTGGAGACATCCGAAAGAGAGCCCGATTTGTCCCCGGCCCTTCTTCTCTCCCCGGCGGAACCCGCCGCCGCGGCCTTCTCGGGTGCTAGGGCCCAGCTTTCATTGGCCCCGCCGTCCATCATCGGCAATGTCAATCCCACCACCGTGTCAGGGACACCGGAATCATCCGAGCCGGGTGCCGCGGACGAACCAGTTGCCGAAGGCGAACCGGCGCCACCGGCCAGCGAACCGGGCCCGCTGTCGAGCGCGCCCACCGCCGTGAACCTTTGCGTGAAATTCGCATCCTGGGATGCCGCACCATGGCCTTTGCCGCCGGAAGCAGTCGCGATGTCCAGATCATCGGTGCCCTTCGATCCTTCGGAATAGCCGGCAGACGCGGCGTCTGAATTCCCACCCAATCCCGCAAGCGATGAACCGCCGGAGGCACCGCTCGACCCCGACTCGCCGTTGCCCGCTGCTGCCACCGGCCCATTTTGTCCGGCCCCCGGCGCGGCGCCGTCGGCACCGCCGCCTGTGTTCTCGCGGGCATCCGCTTGCCCAACTCCGCCGCCCGTAACGGTGTCGCCGCCAGCACCACCGCCCTTGCCGGCAACATCGCCGGCCGGTGGCCGGCGATCGGCGGACGGGGTCCCGTCGAACGACGTGGCGATGGTGTCGAAGTTGGTGTTGATCTCAGGACCTAGGGCCAGGAGTGAACCGATGATGGCCACGCCGACCAGGGCGGCAAGCAACCCATATTCGATAGCCGTCACGCCGGAATCGGCTTTTACCAATCGGCCCAATGATGCAAGCAGGTTTTTCATCATTCATTTCCCAAAACGTTCACCAAGTCCAATCCCTGGGGCGCCCTGCGATCCTTTTGTTCATCCCATGGCGAAGGGCAAAATTCGAGGCACGTCCTTACCTTTGCCATGATGAAATAAAACTAGATCGTTTTTGTTTAGAATTTATCTATAACGCAGTTATCTACAATAAAGCAAAAGACTTTTCGTGAAATTTGTCTAAAATTTTATTTTTAACTATTAATTATTAACCTTAATACTTTATCAATACTGATTCGCGTGGGTCAGAAACTTGGTGACGTAGGGGATCTGGGCCATATTTGTCCGAATTGCCCGCCCAAGGCCCCCGTCGCCACGGCGGGCGCAGGAATCTCCCTTGACCCTCGAGACGGCGAAGTGGGACTATTTTTGCCGGGGGAAAGGTTCGACATGGACACATTGATGGAACTGGGCGCGACGCCGTTGTCACCGGCTCTCGGGGCCGA
>JAPUGG010000037.1 GCA_027292975.1 Alphaproteobacteria bacterium
GCGAGGGCTAGAAGTTCGAATTTTCCTAAAACCGGCTGTACGGAAATTCTCCCTTAAAATCCCCTTTTGATGCCCCGGAAAAGCCACGACCGACTGATCTGGGGTTGATGTGTACGGTACTGTCGCCAGTCACGGGCGGTACGTCACATTCCAATTGGCCGAAGTCGCCGTGCCGGTGCATCTGGGAAATGTTGGATTAGGAAATTTAAGGTATTATACGCCTGAAGGGCTGGTCCGCGGAAAAAAACCCCTCGGACATACACTTGGTCATTGCCATGAAGTTGCGTTCGCAGATTGCCGTCACCGCCGTTCTTGCCGTTATTCTGATAGCGGGTTGGGTATTGTTGCCCGACACCAACGGCGCCGCTCCATCCGGGCGGCACGGCGGCGCCTCGCGCCATCAGTCCTCGGGAATCCCGGTTCTGGCCGAGCCCATAAAGTTTGCCACGGACAAGGTGGTCGTGCGCGCCATCGGCACCGGCGAGGCGCTCAAATCGGCCTCCATCTATCCTTCCGTGGCCGGCGAGGTGATCGAGGTCACCTTCCGGGCGGAACAACGGGTTGCCCAGGGCGCGGTGCTGGTCCGGCTGGACGCCAAGCACCAGCGCTTGGCCGTGCGCTTGGCGGAAGTCGCCGTCAAGGAAGCGAGGCGGCGGTTGAAGCGCCTCGAAAAACTCACGCCTTCGGGCGCCGCCTCGGTTTCGCGGCTGGAAACCGCGCAAACCGATCTTGAAAGCGCCAGCCTTCGTCTCGCCCAGGCAAAGGCGGACCTGAGCGACCGCACCCTTTACGCGCCGATCGACGGCATCATCGGCCTGACCGATATCGAAAAGGGGGACCGGGTGACCGAGGACACGTTGATCGCGACATTGGACGATCGCTCCGCCATCCTGGTCGAATTCAACCTGCCCGAGGAATATGCCGGCCGTGTCAGGAATGGCGACCCCGTCACGATGCGGCCCTGGACCATGCAGGACCTGGAAATGCAAGGCGCCATCTCCGCCTTGGGCAGCCGGATCGATCCGGTGACGCGCTCGCTCAAACTGAAGGCGCGGATTTCGAATCCCGGCGACTCCATCCGCCCGGGAACCTCGTTTCAGGTGGAAATGGAATTCACGGGCCGGTCATTTCCGATCGTGCGCGAAGTCGCCGTTCTATGGAGCCGCGACGGCGCTTACCTGTGGCGGGTCAACGAAAACAAGACCGAAAAAGTCTTCGTCAAGATTGTCCGCCGCGACCGGGGCCTGATCCTGGTCGATGGCCCGCTGAAGACCGGCGACCTGATCGTCGTCGAGGGGGTGCAGGGGCTGCGCGTCGGTCAATCGGTTAATACCAAGGAGCGGTGATAGTGATCCGGTTCAGTGACCTTCCGTCCCTTTCCGTCCGGCGGCCGACGCTGATCGTGGTTTTGAATCTGTTGATTGTGATCGCCGGCCTGGCCGCGGTTTTCGGCGTAGAGGTGCGCGAATTGCCCGATGTCGACAGGCCGACGGTCACCGTTCGCGCTTATTTTGACGGCGCGTCGCCGGAAACCATGGACGCGGAAGTCACCTCCGTGATCGAAGGCGCCGTCGCCAGGGTGTCCGGCGTCAAAACCATCAATGCCGCCAGCGAGGAAAACAATGCCCGGATTCGCGCCCGCTTCCTGCCCAATGTCGATCTCGACGTCGCCGCAAACGATATTCGCGAGGCCGTCGCGTCAATCGAGCGCGACCTGCCCGAAGGCCTGGATGACATCACCATCGTCAAGGCCGACCACGGCGCGTCTCCCATCATTCGCCTGGCCCTGGTCAGCGACAGTCTTTCGCAAGAGGCCCTGACCCGGCTGGCGGAGGATGATGTCTCGGCCGAGCTCGCCTCCATTCCCGGCGTCGCCTCGGTCGAATTGTTCGGTGACCAGAAAAAGGTGCTGCGCATTGTCGTCGACCCCATGCGCCTGGCCCGTTACGGTTTGTCCATCGACGACGTCGCCAAGGTTTTGAAAAGCACGAGCCTTGACGTGCCGGCGGGCAGCTTCAAGTCCGAGGACCAAATGTTGCTGGTCCGGGCCGATGCATCGGTCTGGGAACCGGCTGATTTGGAAGGACTTCAATTACGCGAGGACGTCCGGTTGGGCGATGTGGCGAAGGCGTTCTACGGACCCGCCGAAGCCGAAAGCTACACCCTGTTGAACGGCCGCAAGGTTGTCGGCTTAGGCATCATCCGCCGGGCGCAATCCAACACCATCGCCATTTCAAACGCCGTCGACAAGGCGGTCGGGCAATTGAACCGGCGCCTCAAGAATGTCGAATTGATAAAGATTTCAGACGACGCGCGCTTTATTCGCGGCTCCATCAAAGAGGTCGTCAAAAGCCTGTCCATTGCCGTCCTTATCGTGATTGCGGTCATCTACGCTTTTATGGGCAACCTTCGCCTGACGCTTATTCCCGCCGTCGCCATTCCGATTGCGCTGATCGGCACGGTCGGCGTCATCTGGTTGCTTGGGTTTTCCATCAATATATTGACGCTGCTGGCGCTGGTTCTGGCCACCGGGATGATCGTCGATGACGCCATCGTCGTCGTCGAGAACATTCAACGCCAGCGATCGGCGGGCCAAAAACAATTTGCCGCGGCGGTGATCGGCACCCGGCAGGTCTTTTTCGCGGTGCTGGCGACAACGGCGACGCTGGTATCGGTGTTCCTGCCCATCGCCTTCCTGCCCAGCACGGTCGGCAGGCTGTTCACGGAATTCGGTTTCGTTCTTGCCTTCGCGGTGGTGATTTCGTCCTTTGTCGCGCTCTCGCTTTGCCCGATGCTGGCGTCGCGCATGCCCATCCTTGCCGACGGCCCAAAGACGGGACCCCGTGCGGCTCTGGGCACATTGGGGAGGCTCGTCGTCGACAACTACCGCCGGATGCTGGAATTCACGCTAAGGGCGCGGTTCCTGATCCTGGGCGGCGCCATCCTCACCGCGCTCACCGCCGTCGGAATTTTCCCGACCATCAATCAGGAGCTTCTGCCGAAGGAGGACCGTGGCATCATCTCCATCCGCATGCAGGGCCCCGACGGCGTCGGCCTGGACTACATGGACCGGCAATCGGTCAAGGCCGAGGCTTTGCTGGAGCCCCTGCGCCAAAGCGGTGAAGTCAACAATATCCTGTCCATCATCGGGCGGTGGGATCTCAACCGTGTCTATATCATCGCGCCGCTGGTGCCATGGTCCGAGCGCAGCCGCTCTCAGAGGGAAATCACGGCGGCGTTGCGCGCCCCGTTGAAGGCCATACCCGGGGCGACGGTGCGCATCCGCACCCCCAACAGCCTCAATTTGCACCGCGCCGGGGGCAACCTGGAGTTCACCCTGACCGGGACCAACTACGTCGATATCGCGGCGGCGGCCGATGACTTTCTGGCCGCCATGCACAAACGATTGCCGCAATTCGAAGACCCGGAAATCGAATACCAACAGACTCAGCCCCAGTTGACCGTGAAGATCGACCGCCGCCGGGCCGAGGATCTGGGCGTTTCGGTCGATAGCATTGCCACCACGTTGCGCGCCATGGTCGATGGTTTCGAGGTGACGGAACTCAACGTCAATGACAGGTCCATTCCGGTGCTGCTGGAATCGGCCGCCGGCGCCATCGACGATCCAAACGACTTGTACAACCTGTTCGTTTCCACCGCCAAGGGCCAGCTTGTGCCGCTGTCGGCCTTCGTGACGATGGAAGAAGTCGGCGTCGCGGCGGAATTGGACCGCTCGGCCCAGAAACGCGCCATCGAGATCGAGGCGCCGCTACCCGATGGTTACGCCATGCAGACGGCCATTAACGATATCGAGGCGCTGGCCGATGACATTTTGCCGCCGGGGATCGGCCTTCATTTCATCAACGAGGCGGCGACCCTGCAAGACACCTCAAACGAAGTCGTTATGCTCTTCGCCATTGCCGTTCTTGTCGTGCTGCTGGTCTTGGCGGCCCAGTTCGAAAGTCTGTTGAGTGCCGCTGTCATCATCCTGACGGTACCGTTCGGCCTTGCCGCCGCGGTCTTCGCGCTCAAACTCACCGGCTCGACTTTTAACATTTATTCGCAGATCGGCCTTATCATGCTCGTTGGCCTGATGGCCAAAAACGGTATCCTGGTGGTCGAGTTTGCCGACCAGCTACGTGATCGTGGCCTGCCGGTGCACGAAGCGATCCGCGAGGCGGCGATGACCCGGTTCAGGCCGGTGATGATGACCATGCTCTCGACGGTGCTCGGCGCGCTGCCGCTGATTCTTGGCAGCGGCGCGGGCGTCGAGGCGCGTAGCGCGATCGGCTGGGTCGTGTTCGGCGGCCTGGGGATCGCCACCGTCTTCACCCTGGTGCTGATCCCGGTGATTTACAGCCTGTTGGCGCCGCTGGCGCCGGCGCGCGCCCATGCCGGCGTGCGCCTCGACCGCGAACTCCGGGACGCCGAACAATTGATCGGGCCGGCGGTGGCCGAGCCCGCCGAGTGACGTTCGGGCTCGGCCTCGGCAGATCGATGTCTGCTTTGGGTCATAAGCAGACATTTCACGACTACCCTCAGAATGTCCGCTTTCGGGGGTAAAGCGGACATCGCGCTACGTGATTACCTGCTTCCCTGAAACCCGCACAAAACAGCCATTTCAGACTCTAACGCGCACTTTTCGCAAAACTGAACCCGCCCAACTCCCACCACCAATGGCACAAGGGAGCGTCAGCTTTTGGCATAGGTCGGGGCAACTTTATGCACGTAGGGTCGGTGATGAGGTCCAGGGACTACGAAGCCGAGCCTGGATCGCCAAGGAACGCTTCCAAACACTCCATTCCGGCGTTTTCGAGGTCTGCCAAAGCAATCCGCGTGGCGGCGGTGGCTTGTCTAATTGTCTTTTTTGATGGGGGATCGTCCGTAATGAAACGCTCAACATTCTGCGTCAGTTCGTCAACGGTTCTCTCTAATGCCACCCGTGTAAATTCCACGGACCACAACATGTCCTTTGATAGTTTAATGGGCTCTTCAAGAGTTTCGATAGTAGCCTCTTGACCCAGGATTGTCGC
>JAPUGG010000038.1 GCA_027292975.1 Alphaproteobacteria bacterium
CCGTCACACCGGAATCGGCTTTTACCAAACGGCCCAATGATACAAGCAGACTTTTCATCATTGATTTCCCAAAACGTTCACCAAGTCCAATCCCTGGGGTGCCCTGCCATCCTTTTGTTCATCCCATGGCGAAGGGCAAAATTCGAGGCAAGTCCTTACCCTTGCCATGATGAAATAAAACCAGATCGTTTTTGTTTAGAGTTTATCTATAACGCAGTTATCTACAATAAAGCAAAAGACTTTTCGTGAAATTTATCTAAAATTTTATTTTTAACTATTAATTATTAACCTTAATACTTCCTCAATACTGATTCGCGCGGGTCAGAAACTTGGTGACGTAGGGGATCTGGGCCTTATTTGTCCGATTTGCCCGCCCAAGGCCCCCGTCGCCACGGCGGGCGCAGGAATCTCCCTTGACCCTCGAGACGGCGAAGTGGGACTATTTTTGCCGGGGGAAAGGTTCGACATGGACACATTGACGGAACTGGGCGCGACGCCGTTGTCACCGGCTCTCGGGGCCGAAGTCACGGGGATCGACCTGCGCCATGGGATGTCGGGCGAAACGGCGGCGCAAATCCTGGAACTGTGGCGCCGATACTTGGTCCTGGTGTTCCGCGACCAGGACCTGTCGACGGAAGGCCAACGGCGGTTTGCCAGCAATTTCGGTACACTCCGCGAGCGCCAGCGCGGCGGCACCAAGTTCGCAAAATCGAAATACGCGCTCTGGGAAGGCGACCCCAATATCCGCGACGACCCCAACCTCTTGCTGGTCAGCAACGTCACCGTCGACGGCAAGCCCATCGGTTCCCTCGCCGAGGGCGATATGTGGTTCCACATCGATTCCGGTTATGCCGAACGGCCCTATAAATACACCATTCTGCACGCCATCAAACTGCCGTCCGAGGGCGGCAACACGCTTTTCGCCAACATGTATCGCGCCTATGAGGCGCTCCCCCGGGACCTGAGAGACAGGCTCAAGGGGCGCAAGGCGCTGCATATCCATGAATACAAGCGCCGGGAGAAGGTGAACCTGGGAGAGGATTTCAGCAATTCACCCCACGCTTTCCATCCGGTTTTCACGACCCACCCCGAAACCGGACGCAAGTCGCTGTTCGTCGATCGCCTGATGACGGCCCGCCTCGAGGGATTCGCGCCGGAAGAAAGCGCAGCTCTTCTCGATCAATTGTTCGATCATGCCGAACGCCCGGAAAACATCTACGCCCACGTTTGGCGTTACGGCGACGTGGTCATGTGGGATAATCGCTGCGTGACCCACGGACGGACCAATTTTCCCAAGGATCAAGAACGTATCCTTCGGCGCTGTACCATCGAGGGCGAGCCTCCATTTGAGTAGGCGGGTCCGGGGCATCGGCTTGAGACACCCCGACCGGCCAACCCCCGGTCGTCAACGGAGAACTTGGGAAGCGAGAATATGCGCGGAACCATACGATTCATGGCCGAATTCACCACCGGACTCATGGTCATCGCCGGTGCCATGGGATTCTTGGTGCTTCTGCTCGGCTGCCTGGTAGCGATCGAGGCCAGTACCTCGGGCACGCAAACGGCTTCCGGAGTAAATGCCCTGACGGACGCCGATCTGTGGATGCGCAAGGCGCAGATTTGGCTTGGCCTGACACCGGCGCGGCTCTTGGGCTCCTATGCCATCAGCCTGGGGGCCAAGGTATCGGCGGTTGCGCTGGCCGCCGCCATCCCGCTGGACATCATGTATTCCCTGCGCACGGTGGCCGAGTACCGCCGGCGCTAGGTCCAAGTCAGTCGGATTTGTCGGCCGCCCCCAGCGCCGCCTGGGCCGCCGCCAGGCGGGCCACCGGCACCCGGTAGGGCGAACACGACACGTAATCGAGCCCCACCGCCTCGAAGAATTGGATGGACACGGGATCGCCGCCGTGTTCGCCGCAGATGCCGAGCTTGATGCCAGGCCGCGCCGCCCGGCCCCGATCCACCGCCATCTTCACCAATTCACCGACCCCGGCGACATCGATGGACACGAAGGGGTCGGCCTCGAAGATTCCTTGCCGGCGATAGGTCTCGAGGAAGCGCGCCGAATCGTCGCGCGACAGGCCGAAGGTGGTCTGGGTAAGGTCGTTGGTGCCGAACGAAAAGAACGCCGCGCTCTTAGCGATGTCGCCGGCCAGAAGGGCCGCGCGCGGTAATTCGATCATGGTGCCCACCAGGTAATCGAAACTGATCCCCGCCGCGGCCATGGCGTCGGCGGCGGCGCGGTCGATCATCGGCTTGAGGCGGTCGAATTCCGCCCGGGTCGCGATCAGGGGAATCATCACCTCGGGGCAAGCGGTGCCCGGGCGCTCCTTGTTGACCCGGGCGGCGGCGTTGAAGATGGCGCGGGCCTGCATCTCGTAAATTTCGGGAGTGGTGATGCCGAGCCGGCAGCCCCGATGACCGAGCATGGGGTTGGTCTCGTGAAGGGCCGCCGCCCGTCTTCGCACGGCCTCGGGCGTGGTGCCGATGTCGGCAGCCAATTGGGCGAATTCATCCCTGGTCCTGGGCAGGAACTCGTTCAGCGGCGGGTCCAACAGGCGGATGGTCACCGGCAGGCCGGCCATGAGGCGGAAAATCTCCTCGAAATCGGCCTCCTGCATGGGCTGGATGCGGGCCAGGGCGACGCGGCGTGCGTCCTCGGTCTCGGCCATGATCATCTCTCGCACGGCGGCGATGCGCTGGTCGTCGAAGAACATGTGTTCGGTCCGCGCGAGGCCGATGCCCTCGGCGCCGAAGTCGCGCGCCGCCTTGACGTCGGCGGGCGTTTCCGCGTTGGCGCGGACGCCCAGGCGGCGGATCTCGTCGGCCCAGTCCATCAGGGTGGCGAATTCTTCCGTCAGTTCCGGGAAGACCATGGGAAGCGCGCCGGCCATCACCTCGCCGGTGGTGCCATCTATGGTGATTTCATCGCCCAAAGTCAGGGTGACCCCGGCGACGGCGAGGGTCCCCGCCTTGGCGTCGATGTCTAGCGCCCCGACCCCGGCGACGCAGGCCCGGCCCATGCCGCGGGCGACCACGGCGGCGTGGCTGGTCATGCCACCGCGCGCGGTGACGATGCCCCTGGCCGCGTGCATGCCGTGGATGTCGTCGGGGCTGGTCTCGACGCGCACTAAGATCACCTTTTCGCCCCGCGCCGCCCGGTCCTCGGCGTCGTTGGCGCTGAAGACGATGCCGCCAGACGCCGCCCCGGGGGATGCGGGAAGCCCCGTCGCTAGCACCTCGCGCTGGGCATCGGGGGCGATGGTCGGGTGAAGAAGCTGGTCCAGCGACCGAGGCTCGACGCGGGAGACCGCTTGCGTTTCGTCGATCAGCCCCTCGCCGACCATTTCGACGGCGATTCGGATGGCGGCGCCCGCCGTGCGCTTGCCGGTCCGGGTCTGGAGCATCCACAGCCGCCCCTTCTGGACCGTGAATTCGATGTCCTGCATGTCGCGATAATGGCGCTCCAGGGTCTCGCCCACGCGGCCAAGCTCCGCGTAAACCTCGGGCATGCATTCCTCCAGCGCCGGCAAAGCGCCACCAATGGCTTGCCGGGCCGCCAGGCTGAGGGGTTGGGGCGTGCGGATGCCGGCGACAACGTCTTCGCCCTGGGCATTGACCAGGTATTCGCCGTAAAACGCGTTTTCGCCGGTGGCCGGGTCGCGGGTGAAGGCGACGCCGGTGGCGCAATCGTCGCCCATGTTGCCGAACACCATGGCCTGGACGTTGACCGCCGTGCCCCAGCCCTCGGGGATGTCGTGGAGCCTGCGGTAGGTGATGGCGCGGGGGTTCATCCAGCTGGCGAACACCGCGCCGAGGGCGCCCCAGAGCTGCTCGCTGGGGTCGTCGGGAAAGGGGCTGCCGAGCTCCGTCTCCACCATTACCTTGTATTCATCGACCAGTTCCCGCCAGTCCTCGGCGGTCATGTCGGTATCGAAGCCGTAGCCCGAATCCTCCTTGGCGAAGGCCAAGAGTTCCTCGAACCGGTCATGGTCGAGGCCCAGCACCACGCCGCCGTACATCTGGATGAAGCGGCGGTAGGAATCCCAGGCGAAGCGTTGATCGCCACCGGACGCCGCCAGGCCGGCGAGGGTTTTCTCGTTGAGGCCGAGGTTGAGGACCGTGTCCATCATGCCGGGCATGGAGGCGCGCGCGCCCGAGCGCACGCTGACCAGCAACGGGTTCTTGGCATCGCCGAATTTGGCGCCCATGGCGTCCTCGAGGGTGCCCAATGCCGCCTCCACCGCGGGTGCCAAGTCTTCAGGGAAGGTCTGGCCGTGGCCGTAGAAGTACGTGCAGACCTCGGTGGTGATGGTGAAGCCGGGCGGCACCGGCAGGCCGAGGCTGGCCATCTCGGCAAGGTTGGCGCCCTTGCCGCCCAACAGCTCCCCCATGGCGGCGTCGCCTTCGCCAACACCGCCGCCGAATGCGTAGACCCATTTGGTCACCGATCGCCGCCTTCGATTTTAGAGAAATCGGCGACCTGATTCATGGCCGAGCGGATTTGCGACAGAAGAAGCAGCCGGTTCTCCCGCAGATCTCCATCGTCACAGTTGACCGTCACATGGTCGAAGAACGCATCCACCGGCGCCCGCAGGTGCGCCAGGGCGAACATGGCTTCTTCGAAATCTTCCGCCTTGATCGCCGGATCGCTGCGCCCCCCCACACCCGCCAGGGCATCAAGCAGCGCCTTCTCCTCGTCCTGTTGCAGGCGACCGGCGTCCGCTTGGCCCTCGTAGGAGCGGCCCTCCTTCTTTTCCTCGATGCGCAGGATGTTGGCGGCGCGGCGGTAGGCCACCAGCAGGTTGGCGCCGTCATCGGTGTTGAGGAAGATGTCGAGGGCGTCCACCCGGGCCAGCAGCCGCACCAGATCGTCCTCG
>JAPUGG010000039.1 GCA_027292975.1 Alphaproteobacteria bacterium
ATATTTGATGCCTATGCGCAGGCGGCGTCTATGCTGTTTCAGCCGCTCCCCATGTTGGCGTTGTTGTTTGGGGTCGTGGTGGCGATGATCGGCGGCGCCATTCCCGGTGGCTCGCTGCCGGTATTGATCATTCTGCTGGGCTTCGCCTATCACATCGATCCGGTGATCGGCATCGCCATTGTGGTCGGCGGCGCGGTGACCAACACCGCCGATTCCGTGCCGGCCATTCTTTTGGGCGTGCCGGGGGGCGCCACCGGCCAGGCGACCATCTTAGATGGCTACCCCCTAGCGAGAAAAGGCGAGGCGAGCCGGGCGCTTGCCGTTTCCTATCTGTCGTCATTGACCGGCGGGTTGATCGGCGCCGTGGGATTTTTCTTTGCCATCATGGCGGCCAAGGACATCATCCGTCTGTTTGGGTCGCCCGAATTTTTCATGCTGGCGATGCTCGGCATCACCATGGTCGCCATCGTCTCTTCCGGCGCCGTCCTGAAGGGATTGGTCGGCGCGTCGGTGGCCTTGGCGATCACCCTGATCGGCTTCGACAACATCACCGGCACGCTGCGCTACACCTTCGACGTCGAATATCTGTGGGATGGCGTGCCCCTGATCCCGGTGCTGGTGGGTTTGTTCGCCCTGCCCGAGATGTTCAACCTGATGCTTTCCGGCAAGTCGGTTTCGGAGCAGGCCGACGCGGCGATGAAACGGTCCGATTTCGAATTCAAGTATATGAATGCCGTCAGGGAGGTGTTCCGCCACCGCTGGCTGGTCTTTCGCTGCTCCATCATCGGACTGGTGGTGGGCCTGATGCCCGGCGTCGGCACGGTGGCCGCCCATTGGCTTGCCTACACCCACGCCTACCAGTCGGAGAAGGGCGCCAAGGAGACCTTCGGGACCGGCGATATCCGCGGCGTGATCGCCCCCGATGCGGCGAACAACGCCATCGACGGCGGGCAAATCGTCCCCACCCTTGCCGTGGGCATCCCCGGTTCTTCCCACCAGGCCATATTGCTCGCCTTCCTGGTGTTGATGGGATTCGTGCCCGGCCCGGAAATGTTGGATGCCAATCTGCACATCACGCTTCTGTTCGGCATCGGCATCGTCGTCGCCAATGTTCTCGCCACGGGCCTCGCATTCTATTGCACACCGTGGCTGGCGCGGATCTCCTTTATCCGCCCGGGGATCCTGGTGCCCTGCATCATCGTCGTCGTCACCTTGTCGGCATTTCGGGCGAACATGTCGGTGATCGACCTTGCCATCATGGCGATTTTCGGCCTGCTGGGCGTGTTCATGAAGATCTACGGTTGGCCGCGGCCGCCGGTCATCATCGCCATCGTCTTGGGTCAACAGCTCAATCAGTATTTCTGGCTCTCGTTAAATGCTTACGGTTGGCGCATGTTCGAGCGCCCCCAGATGTTGATCATCATGGCCATCTGTTTCATCGTGGTGTGGCTGTCCATCCGGGTCCAGCGTTCGACGTCACAAACCGTTGCTTCGGCCCTGGTAGAGGCCGCCGCGGAAGGGCAGGCCGGCGCCCCGGACGCCGAACAAGAACCCTTCCCGGGCCAGGGTAGCGAGGCGGAAAAGAAGGGCCGATCGAGGACATGAACACCCCGGACGGATCGGCGCCGAAGCGCTTCGACAAAGCCCTCATGGGGGAAATCGGCCTCTGCGTGTTTCTGGTGATTGTGTTTGGCCTGATGTTCGTCACCTCCTATGATTGGGAGATCGAGGCGGGGCTGTTTCCGCGGCTGATTTCCGGCCTCGGCTTGGGGTCGGTGCTGGCCTATCTCACCCAGCTGATTTGGCGAAATCTGAAAGGCCATGGCGGTCGGTCGCAGCGGATCCTCGACATTCCCTGGGCCAAGGTCACCGGAGATTCCGGATCGGTCAAGAGGGCCGCATTCGGCATCATCGCCTGGGCGATGGCCTTTTGGCTCGGCATTGTTGTGGTGGGGTTCCATGTTGCCGCGCCGCTTTATCTGTACAGCCAGATGGTCATTTACGGCGAGGTCAAAAAATGGATAGCGGCGTTGGGCGCGGTGGTCTGCCTGTTGATCATTATCTTCGTTTACGACCGTCTGGCGGAAACCACCTGGAACGACCCGCTGCTTTTTGATTTAGTGAAGGAGCTTTTTTCGATATAAGGAATAAATCAAAAAATACCAAACAGGGAGATGTCGAAATGGGAAAATTTTCTCGTAAAACGAAGATTCCGATTCGTAATCCTTTGATAGCCGCGGTGGCGCTTATGGGCGTACTGGGTGCGGCCCAAAACACCGCGGCCCTTGCCGCTTCCGACCTGGCGAAGAACTGGAAGGGCAAGACCGTCTTGATCTCGGTCGGTTACAAGCCGGGCGGCGGCGCCGATACCATGGCGCGGCTATTGGCGGTGCATCTGCCCAGGCACCTTCCCGGCGCGCCTCGCTTCAAGGTTCAGAACCGACCCGGCGGCGGCACCAAGACCAACGCCAGGGACATGCTGCGCCGCCCCAAGGACGGCACCCATATCGGCCAGTTCGCCCAGACCCTGATGATCTCGGGTGTCCTCGGCCAGGCGCCGAAGTGGTTCAAGTGGAGAGACTACAATTACCTGGGCATGGTCGACGGGGCCGGCGAACAAACCTTCACCGCGCTGTGCGCCCGGACCGACAAGATCAAGAACCTCAAGGATTTCCTGGCCGGCAAGAATTGGCGTTGGGGCGAGATTTCCCCGGCTACCGGCGCGGGTAAGGAAGTGACCTGGTTTACCCTGACCAAATTCCCCATCCGCGCCTTTTTCGGTTACGGCGGCTCGGCCGAGGTCGCCGCCGCGTTCGAGCGTGGCGAAATGGCCGTGACCTCGCGGTGTAACGAGATATTCGCCAACCGCTATCCCCATTGGTTCAAGGAGAACAAGGTGGTGCCCCTGTTCGGCTGGGGGGAACTGAATCCCGACAAGCATTTCCCGGCCAATAATCCCCTGTCCAATGGCTTACGCGAGGGACGTTGGCCGTGGTTCGGCGAAATGAGTAAGACCGTGGCCCATCTCGCGACGCCTGCTCAGTGGGCCGCCTTCAAAGCGATGACGGCGTTGGAGGGGACCCATGTGTGGGCGCTGCCGCCTGGGGTGCCGGCCAATATCACCAAGGCCCTGCAGAAGGCGTTTTTTGATACCACCAATGACCCGCGCTTCAAGGCCGACATGACCAAGCGTGGCCGCAAGGTGGCGCCGTTGAGCGGTGCGGCCACGGCGAAGCGCGTTCAGGCCATCCAGGACTTGGCGGCCGACGGCAAGAAGGTCTTGATCGAGGTCTTCAAGCACAAGAAGAAGAGGAAAAAGAAGAAGAAGAAAAAGAAGAAGTCGTCATAAAAAATAGTGGTTGGGCGGGAGAACCCCAAGAGGGAAGGAGTGGTGCGCCATGTCCAGGGTCTACGACCTGATATCCGCCGATTCACACATCGAGGTGCCGCCCGATATCTGGTCCAAGGGCGTGCCGGACCCGTTCAAGGATATCGCGCCCAAGCGCATCGTGCTGCCCAATGGCGGCGACGGGTTCCTTGTGGAGGGCGGCATCTATCAGGGCGGTTCCAACCTCTATGCCGGCAAGACGCCCGAGGAATACAACCCCATAGGCCTGAAATGGATCGACATGGCGGGCACCGGGGACGGCCATCAGCGTCTCGAGGAAATGGACATGGACGGCGTCGATGCCGAGGTCCTGTATCCGGGCGTCGGCGGCGTTCTCAACATGACAAAAGGCATCAGGAACGACGACGCCTATCATGCCTTGATCAGAACCTATAACCGGTGGCTGGTGGACGAATACTGCGCCCCGGATCCCGACCGGCTGATCGGTGTCGGTTGCATTCCGTCCCGTGGCCTGGACCAGGCCTTGGAGGAGCTGGAGTTGGCGGCGGAAGCCGGTCTCAAGGTCGCAGCCCTTTCGAAATTTCCCACCGGCAAGGATTATCCCACCCCGGAAGACGACCGGTTCTGGGCGGCGGCGATCGACCTCGATATGCCGGTCACGGTGCATGTCAGCTTTCCCAAGCCACGTGATCAGGCGTTCGCGTACCCCTATTTTCCGCCCAAGCACTTGAGGCCGCCCGATTACGTGACGCGGCTTAGCCGCTACGGTATCCGGGGGGCCCTCACCGTGGTCCAGATGGTCATGAGCGGGCTGTTCGACCGCTTCCCGAGCCTTGAGATATATTTTGCCGAGAGCCAGATCGGCTGGGTGCCCATCTACCTGGAGCAATTGGACCACAATTACCGGCGCCACCGCTACTGGGCCGAGGAAATTTATCGGCTCAAGCCGTTGGGGCAGCTGCCCAGCGAATACATCAAGGGCCATATCCTTTGGGGCTTTTTCAACGACCCTATCGGCGTGAAGGTGCGCCACGAAGTGGGCGTGGACAACATCGTCTGGGGGGGCGACTTCCCCCATGTGGAATCCGAATGGCCGAACTCGGTCAAACTCCTGGATTCCCAGTTAAAAGGGGTGCCCGATGATGAGCGGCGCAAGATGGTGGCGGGAAATGCCGCCCGCTTCCTTCGATTAGAGCCTTAGGGTATTATCTGAAAGCGGTATTGATTTTTTGCCGCGCAAACGAGATATCGGGAAACCAACGACGATAAAAAAGGGAAAAGGCGATGAGCCAGGCGGAGGCAGAGACCCAAGATCCCAGAATTGACGCCCTGCATCGGCGCATGGCGGAACATTCCCTTGGAGGCCATTGGCAGCCCCGGCGGCGCAATCCCAGCCCCAAGCTGGTGCCCCATCTGTGGCCGTGGTCGATTGTCTATGAATGCCTCATGGAATCGGGCGAGGTCATCAAGCTCGGGCGTATCGACGAGCCCGCCAAGCGGCGCACGGTTAATCTGGTCAATCCCGCGATCACCGATTTCAAGTCCACCTCCCGGACCCTGCAGATGTCCGTGCAGCTGGTGAAGCCCGGAGAGATGGCCGAATGTCACCGCCACACGGCGGCGGCGCTGCGCTTCGTGGTTGAAGGCGAAGGCGCCGGGTACACCAACGTCGAAGGCGAACGGATGATCATGGAGCCGGGCGACCTGGTGCTGACCCCCCATTGGACCTGGCACGACCATAAGAACCCGGGTGAAAAGAATTTGGTGTGGCTCGACGTGCTCGACGTGCACTTGATCAATCACCTGGATGCCAACATCCATGAGAACTATTCGGACTCCGAGATTAGCGATAATTATTTCGACGGTGCGGCGCAGACCGTGGTCCACGAGGACGGCTATTGCCGGCGGCGGTTTGGGGTCTTGCGTCCGGCATCGGCCCATGTGGATTCCCGCTTCCTGCCCTATACCTACAAGTGGCGCGATACCCTTGCGGCCTTGGAGGCCATGGCGGCGGCGGGCGAGAGCGACCCCTATGACGGCATCCTGCTGGATTACACCAATCCGCTGACCGGCGGGCCGACCATGCCGACCATCGGCTGCCGGGCGCAGTTGCTGGCACCGGGGGAGAGCACCAAGGCGCACCGTCACATGAGCTCCACCATCTACCACGTGGTCGAGGGCGCGGGCGTCACCAATGTGGGTTCGGAGAAGTCCGGCGGCGCGGACCTGGCCTGGGGCACGCGGGATTGCTTCTTCGTGCCGTCCCAGGCGTGGCACAGTTTTACCAACATTTCCAAGAGCGAACGGGCGATCCTGTTTTCGGTTTCCGACCGCCCGGTCTTGGAGAGCCTGGGCCTGTACCGCGAGGAGCAGGCATAGCGACATTCAAGGGCCGCTCTCCCATTCACGGGGGCGGGCGGCCGGTTCGATCAAATCAATAATGGGAAAGGAAGCGACGATGTCAGGGCAGGGCGAAGCAAGCATGAGCGAGCGTGCACGGGGCATGTTGGCGCCGATTCCCGGGGTTTTCGACGGCAAGGGAGAGCCGGACCTGGCGATGATGGAGCGCCTGGTGGACTTTTACATGGAGGCCGGGGTTCACGGGTTTTTTGTCCTGGGTTCCCAGGGCCAGGGCGCGGCGTGCACCATCGAACAGCGCAAGGCGATCGCCGAGACGGTCGTGGGGAGGATCGACGGGCGGGTTCCGGTGATCGTCCAGGTTGGTGCCGCGGATCCGTACACCAGCTGCGAGCTTGGCGCCCATGCCAAGGAAATCGGGGCGGACGCCATCGGCATCGTCGGGCCGTATTATTACTCGGACCGCAGCGAATGGGAGCTGATCGAGCAGCACAAGGAGGTTGACGCGGCGACGGGGCTGCCGATTCTGCTTTACAACAACCCGCAATATTCGGGCTATCCGACACCGCCGGCGATGATGAAGAAGCTTAAGGAGGCGATACCACGGGTGTTCGGCTCGAAGCTTGCCAACGGCAATTTGGGCCAGGCGCAGGCCTACCTGCGGGCGTTGGGACAGGATTTCGTGATCTTCGTTCCCATCACCATGATGCTGCCGGGGATGCTCGTGGGTGTTGCCGGCTCCATCGCCGCCGGCGCCCCGGTGACGGTGCCGGAAGTTGGCGTCCAGTTGATCGAGGCGATCTGGGCCAAGGATACTATCCGGGCGCAGAGGCTTCAGGTTTTGTTGATCGAGCATGGCGACCGCACGGCGGTGCTCCGCCAATACGGCCGGCGCACGACCCTGGAGGGTCTGCGAATCCGTGGTCTTGAGGTGAAGGAATTCCCACGCTGGACCACCAAGCCGATGACGGCAGAGCATCTCAAGCTTTACGAGGACTGCATCAAGCGGGTCTTGGACGAGCTGGCCGAGCTGTCGGCGCCGGCCGCCGCCGCCCAGTAGCACCGCCACCCGGGCGCGACCGACCACGCGCCCCCCGCCTTTGGCCGACCGGCGTGGGTTCTCCAGGTCGCGCGGATACGCGGCCGGATTAGCGTCATAGACAAAAGATAGAAACAGGGAGCGCACATCATGAGAGCGATTACCGAACATTTGAGACGGTGGGTGAGTGAACCGGTCCATTGCCATGCGGTAGCGAGGCGGGCGGCGCTGTCAATTTTGGCCCTTTCTCTGGCCGCCGCGTTTGGGTCTCCCGCAGGGGCGCAATCGGGCGCCAAATTCGAAAAGGAATGGGCGAAGCTCGTCACCGCCGCGAAAAAAGAAGGGCGGCTTGTGCTCAGCACCGGCGCCATTCCCGAATACCAGCACATCTTCGATGCCTTCAAGGCGAAGTTCGGGATTTCCATCGTAACCGACGGCGGCTCGGGGTCTTCCCGGTCCACCCGCATCTTGGC
>JAPUGG010000004.1 GCA_027292975.1 Alphaproteobacteria bacterium
CCGCGCCATCCTCCAAGCCCTAGGCGATGACGTCTGAACCCTGTCGGTGCGCGGTGGAGCGGATATTCTTACTTTCTCCCCACCGGAGCGGTTAAGGAAAGCCTAAACCAAGGTTCTTGCGGATTCGCAGGGAGGGGGCGAGAATTTCAGTCCGATTTGGCGACGGGGGCCGATTTGGCGACGGGGGCCGACGGTGAGAGGATTTCGCTGACGCCTTCGACGCTGGCCGCGGCGGCGCGGTTTTCTTCCTGGATACGTTCGTAAATCTCGCGGCGAAGAACGCTGATCTCAGGCGGGAAGGTGAACCCCAGTTTTATGGATTTGCCCCGCACCTCGATGACGGTGATTTCCACATTGTCGTTGATGATCACCGATTCGCCGATTTTACGTGTCAGGTAAAGCATGGCCGTTCCTACCTAGAACCTTTACCGACCTCCGGCCGGGCGCAGGAGTCTGCGCGTTGGACACAAAACGCATAAAATTTGTCTTGGTTTTTACCTATTCTTAATAGCACAGGCGACAAACTAGCACATCTTTTAGAGAACCGTAGGCCCAGAGTGTTGGAGCAGGCGGTTCGGATCGGGATCACGTAGACCCCCATCCCTGTTCACCCGCCAGGACGGCGCAACCGGAGCCACGCGACACGCGATGGATTTCGGCAAGCTGCCTCTTTTTGCCATGATGTCCCAGCGCTTGGCATGGCTGGGCAAGCGCCAACAGGTGCTGGCCCACAATATTGCCAACGCGGACACGCCCGGATTCCGCGCGCAAGACGTCAAGGAACTCAAATTCAAGGAAATAATGCGCGGAAACCGCCCGAGTAAGATCCCCATGGCCACCACCCATGTCACGCATATGGGTGGTCGCCCGGGAGACTCCAAATCGTTTAAGATCGTCGAAGATCGGTCTGCGGAGGTATCGCTGTCGGGGAATTCCGTGGCACTCGAGGATCAGGTGCTGAAGGTCACCATGACGGCCATGGACCACCAATTGACCGTCAATCTCTATCGCAAGCATATTGCCATGATCAAGACGGCGCTGGGCAGACCCTGAGTCTAAGGCGAAGCGGAAGGCAGTGTGACATGGATATTCTCAAGGCAATGAAACTGGCAAGCGCCGGCATGCGCGCCCAAGGGACGCGGATGCGGGTGGTCGCCGAGAACCTTGCCAACGCGGACACCGCGCCCGAAAATGTCAAAAGCGAGCCCTACCGCCGCAAGATGGTGACCTTCAAGAACGTCCTTGACCGGACCATGGGCGTGTACAAGATCCGCGTCGACCGGATCATCACCGATCGCACGGAGTTCGAGCGTAAATACGATCCCGGCCATCCGGCCGCCGATGATCGCGGTTACGTCACAATGCCCAATGTTAAGACGATGATCGAATTGATGGACATGAAGCAGGCGCAGCGCTCCTTCGAAGCCAACCTCAGTGTCATCCAAGCGGCGAAAGCCATGCTCCAGAAAACCATCGATCTGCTGCGCGCCTAATCGGGCACACCAAGAGGATTAAACAATGCCTGTAAATTTGACCAGCGCGGTTGGCGCTTACAACAATGCTCTCCAGAACGCCGTCAGGCCGGGCCTGGACGCTCGGACCGTGCCGGCTGGCAAGAGCTTCGAGGCGATGGTCTCCGATGTCGCCGAATCGATGCTCAAAACCGGTGCCGAAGCGGAAAAGGCAACCGCCCTGGCGATCACCGGCAAGGCCGACCTCAACCAGGTGGTGATGGCGGTGGCCAGTGCCGATATCGCCGTCCAGACCGTGGTGGCGGTCCGCGATAAGGTGATCCAGGCCTACCAGGAAATCCTCAGAATGCCGATCTAGGGCACTATCCGGCCAGGAGTTCCCATGGGGCCCAACGAAGTTCTCGAAATCGTCCGTGGAGCGATCATCGTCACCTTGAAGTTGGGGGCGCCGGTGATGCTGATCGGCCTTAGCGTCGGCCTGGCCATCTCCCTGGTCCAGGCCTTGACGCAAATCCAGGAAATGACATTGGCCTTTATTCCCAAGATTCTGGTGATCTTCTTGTCCCTGCTGCTGTTGGGACCGTACATGTTGAGCACCTTGACCGTGTTCACGAACCAGCTGGCCACCCGAATCGTTTCCGGCGGCGGATAAATGCTCCAGGAGCTGTTGCCGGCGGATCTTTTCGCCTTCTTTCTGGTGTTTGCGCGGATCGGTTCGGCGATGATGATGATGCCGGGGTTCGGCGAGACCTACGTATCGCCGCGTTACCGGCTGCTTTTGGCGGGTGCCATCACCCTGATGATCACCCCGGTGGTCGCCGGCGCCCTTCCGCCTTTCCCGTCTTCCCCGCTGAGCCTTTTCGTTCTCCTGTTCGGGGAAATCGTGGTGGGACTGTTCTTCGGCACCATCGGACGGATCATCATGTCGGCGCTCCATACCGCGGGCACCACCATGTCGTTCCAATCGGGGCTCGCCAATGCGCTCACCTTCGATCCGGTTTCCGCCCAACAGGCGGCGATGTTCGCCCTGTTCCTGTCGCTCGCGGGGATTCTCTTCGTGTTCGCGACCGACCTGCACCATCTCATGCTGGAGGCGATGGTCATGAGCTACAGCGTACTGGTGCCCGGCACGATGCCGCCGATAAATGATTTCGCCCAGGCGATAACGCGGTTGGTGGCCGATTCCTTCATTCTGGGCGTTCAGCTCGCGGCGCCGTTCATCGCCGTCGGGCTGGTGTTCTATCTGGGCATCGGGCTACTCGCCCGCTTGATGCCCCAGGTTCAAATTTTCTTTATCGCCCTGCCGGTCCAGATCCTCCTTGGTTTCCTGGCTTTCGCGCTGTCAATCAGCGCCATGCTGTTGTGGTTCCAGACCCGCTTCCAGGAAATGTTCACGGCGTCCCTGGGCGGCTAGAGCTCTAGGAGAGGGAAGGGCGGATGGCCGAAGATCAACAAGACCCATCACAAAAAACAGAGGAACCGACCCAAAAGAAGATCGACGACTCTCGTCGAAAGGGTCAGGTCGCCACGTCTCGCGAGGTCAATAACTGGTTCATACTGTTGGGCGGCGCCATCATCCTGGTGATGATGGCGCCGGATTTCATGGCCGACCTAAAGGGCGTGCTGGGCCGCTTGATCGCTTACTCCCACGATCTATCCAAGGACTCCCAGGGCATCGGCATCCTGCTGTCCGCCACGGTCATGGAAATAGGCGGCATTCTTATCTTGCCCCTGGGTCTCCTGGTGGTGCTGGCGGCGCTGTCTTCCCTGGTGCAGCACGGGCCCATTTTCTCCGTCGAGAGCCTCAAGCCGAAGTTTGAGAAAATCTCTCCGGCCAAGGGGTTGAAGCGGATGTTCTCTTCTCGGTCGATCATGGAGTTCATCAAAGGCGTCCTCAAGCTCGTCATCGTCGGGGCCGTGGCGGCGCTGGTCATGATTCCCGAGTTGGAGGGCCTCGGGCGATTGACGTCGATGCACACGGCGGATTTCCTGCATGTGCTGTGGCAGATCACCTCGAAGGTGATCATCGCGGTGTTCGCCGTGGTCACGGTGATCGCCGCGCTGGACATGCTGTATCAGAAGATGCAGCACCTCAAGCAGCTGCGCATGAGCCGCCAGGAGATCAAGGATGAAATGAAGCAGACCGACGGCGATCCCATGGTCAAGGCGCGGCTGCGCCAGATCCGCATGGAGCGCGCCCGTCAGCGCATGATGCAGGCGGTGCCCGAATCCACCGTCGTCGTCACCAACCCGACCCATTTCGCCGTCGCCCTCAAATATGATCAAGACGAAATGGAGGAGCCGGAGGTGGTGGCCAAGGGTGCCGACCTCATGGCCAAACGCATCCGCGAAGTGGCGCAGGAGAACGATGTCCCGCTGGTGGAGAACCCGGTGCTGGCGCGCGCGCTGTACGCGGGCGTCGAGATCGGCGCGCCCGTCCCCACCGAACATTACCGCGCCGTCGCCGAGGTTATCGGTTACGTGATGCGGTTGAAGCGGCCCCGGCCGACCGCATGACGTCCCGGGGTTAGCACCCTCGCTTTAAAGTTGGCGTCGGCGCCATTGTGAGGCATCTTAAGCCCATGATTGGAACCAAACGCCTATGGGAAGGACGTTGAGCGGCTCCCCGAGAGGTGCCGCGCGGGGCGTATCCGCCGGGTTGCCCAGGGGGTGGGCCACCGGCGCGCGAGGGGCCCTTTGGGCGGGCGTGGGACTCGCCCTTTTCGCCGCCTATATCCTGTGGAGCGGACCTTCGGGCCCCCTGCCGCGCCCGGCGGCGTTGGATCAGGCGCTAGCCGCCGTCGGCATCGGCCAGCGGGGCTCGGCCGCGGGCGGCATTGTCGCCCTCCTTCTCGCCTGCGGGATCGCGGCCGGCGCCCTGGGCACCCGAACATTGGGCCGCAAATGGGGCCTGTTGGGTGAGGCCCTTGCCGGGGAACCCCAGGGTAGGGCCATAACCGGCGCCGATGGGCGGATCCTATGGTGCAATTCCGCCTTCGTCGAAATCATGGCGGACGACAAGGGCGAGGTTTTCGCCGGCCTTTTCGCCCGTGCCGGCGACCAAGACAGCGCGGCGCTGCTCGCCTGCCTCAAGGAGACAGCCCAAGCTGGCGGCGCGACCGATGGAGAGTTCCGCATGACCGTCGGCGACGGCAGCGCAAAGTGGCTGAAGATGCAGGCCCGGCCCTTGCGGGGCGATCCGGGGTGCACGCTTTGGTGCGTCGAGGACGTCACGTCACACCGCGAGATGGAGCAGGTGATTGCCGAGGAACGCAGCAGGCTGGTCGATTTCCTCGATAACGCGGAGATCGGCTTTTACGCGGTCGACGGCGCCGGTGTTTTCGAATTCGCCAATCAGGCCTTCGGCGAGTGGGTGGGCGTGCCGGCGGAATCCCTGGTGCACAACCGGCGCAGGCTCGCCGAGGTCATCGGCGGAGAAGGGATCGATCCCGATCGCCCGTTCAGCCCGTTTTCCAAAGGCCTCCATGGGGATCATGGCGAAGCCATCTTCCGCCGAGCAGACGGCGGCGAATTCCGGGCCGATGTCATCCAGACCGTCGCCGGCGATTCCGGTGGCGGTACGCTGAAGGTGCGCGCCGTCGTCCGCGACCTCAGCGCCGAGCGGGAGTTCGAACAGATCCTGGAGTCATCGGAACATCGTTTCCGCAAACTGTTCGAGGACGCGCCCGCGGGCATTGCCATCCTCGATTCGGACGGCGTGGTGACCGACAGCAACCTGGCGTTCCGCCGCATCGCGGCCGCCGCTGAGGACCTATCGGGCCGTTCGGTGATCGAGCTGGTGGCGCCCGACGATCGCGCCGACCTTGAGGCCAGGCTCGCCGAGGCCGCCCGGGGGGCCGCCACCGACGAGGTGCTCGACGTTCGTCTGGCCGGCAGCGAAGACGGCGCCGCGGCGCTTTACGTCACGCCGCTGGAGGATGCCCAGGGCGCGCCCCTGGGCGTCATCCTCCACGTCTTCGATACCACCCAGTATCGCCGCCTCGAGGAACGGTTCACCCAATCCCAGAAGCTTCAGGCCGTGGGCCAGTTGGCCGGCGGCATCGCCCATGACTTCAACAACCTGTTAACGGTGATGATCGGCTTCTGCGACCTGATCCTGCAGCGCCACCGGCCGGGCGAGCAGACCTTCGCCGACATCATGCAGATCAAGCAGAACGCCAACCGGGCGGCCAACCTGGTGCGCCAGCTGCTGGCTTTCTCGCGCCAGCAGACGCTCCAACCCAAGGTCCTCAACATCACCGACGTGCTGGCCGAACTCTCCAATCTGCTGCGCCGCCTGATCGGCGTCAACATCACCTTCAAGGTCGTCCATGGCCGGGACCTCGGGCTGGTGAAGGTGGACCAGGTCCAACTGGAACAGGTCATCATCAACCTCGCGGTCAACGCGCGGGACGCCATGAAGGACAGCGGCGGCACCCTCACCCTGGCCACCGCCAACGCCGAGATCACCGAACCCGTCCGCCGCGGCGCCGACGTCATGCCGCCCGGACGCTATGTCTCGATTTCCGTTACCGATACCGGCACCGGCATCGCCAAGGGCGACCTCGATCGCATCTTCGAGCCCTTCTTTACCACAAAGGAGGTGGGCGCGGGCACCGGACTCGGATTATCGACGGTCTATGGCATCGTCAGCCAGACCGGCGGTTTTGTGCAGGTCGACTCGGTGGAAGGCGAGGGTACGGAATTCACCATCTTCCTGCCGCTTTACGAGCAGACCGAGGAGGAAAGGGAGGAAGCGGCTGCAGCCGATTCCGTCGCCGCCGCGCCCGCGCCGGCCCAGGATCTGTCCGGCGTCGGCACGGTGCTCTTGGTGGAGGACGAAGACCCGGTCCGCCTGTTCGGCGCCCGCGCGCTCCGCAATAAGGGCTACAACGTGCTCGAGGCGAAAAACGGCGAATCCGCCCTTGCGGTCATCCGCCAGGCGGCCGAGCCTATCGACCTGGTCATTTCCGACGTGGTGATGCCCGAGCTCGACGGGCCGGGGCTGATCCGCGAGGTGCGCTCTCTCTACCCCGACATGAAGGTGATCTTCATTTCCGGTTACGCCGAGGACGAGTTTCGCGAGGCCCTGGAGAGCGAAGCCGATATCCACTTCCTGCCCAAGCCCTTTTCCCTCGACCAACTGGCCGGCAAGGTCAAGGACGTGCTCTCGGGTTAGGGGCCGGCGGCCACGCCGCCCGGCGCCATACCGCCTGCCGCCGCCTTCCTTACGTCCCCGTAAAGGGGTCCCCCGCCATGAACAGAACATGAATATGGTTGAATTATCGCTTGTTTATCAGAATATTATAAAATCGCTTGCCAATGAGAACAAAACATGTACAGTTAGGCCTTCGATGGATTCGTTTCGGGGCGTGGCCGGTTGCATCCGTCTTCCCCCTGTGAAATAAGAAAGGAGAGGCTCATGGCGACGGCGCTGCATCTCGTGGAAAAGGACAACATGGACAAACAGAAGGCATTGGAGGCGGCGCTCGGCCAGATCGAACGCAATTTCGGAAAGGGCTCGATCATGAAGCTGGGCCAGCATTCCAGCGCCGAGGGGGTCGAGACCATCTCCAGCGGCTCGCTCGGCCTCGATATCGCGCTCGGCATCGGCGGCCTGCCCCGCGGCCGGGTGGTCGAGATCTACGGCCCGGAAAGCTCGGGCAAGACGACCCTGGCGCTCCATGTCATCGCCGAGGCCCAGAAGCTGGACGGCATCTGCGCCTTCGTGGACGCCGAGCATGCGCTTGATCCCCTCTATGCCGGCAAGCTCGGGGTCGACATCGAGAACCTGCTGATCTCCCAGCCCGACACCGGCGAGCAGGCGCTGGAGATCGCCGACACCCTGGTGCGGTCCGGCGCCGTCGACGTGTTGGTGGTCGATTCGGTCGCCGCGCTGGTGCCCCGGGCCGAGTTGGAGGGCGAGATGGGCGACGTCCATGTGGGTCTCCAGGCCCGGCTCATGAGCCAGGCGCTCAGGAAGCTCACCTCATCCATCGCCAAGTCCCGCTGCATGGTGGTCTTCATCAACCAGATCCGCATGAAGATCGGCGTCATGTTCGGCAACCCCGAGACCACGTCGGGCGGCAACGCGCTCAAGTTCTATGCTTCCGTGAGGCTCGACATCCGCCGCATCGGCGCGGTCAAGGATCGCGAGGAGGTGGTCGGCAACCAGACCCGGGTCAAGGTGGTGAAGAACAAGCTCGCGCCGCCCTTCAAGATGGTCGAGTTCGACATCATGTATGGCTCTGGCATCTCCAAGACCGGGGAGCTGCTGGACCTCGGCGTCAAGGTCGGGATCGTCGAGAAATCGGGCACTTGGTTCTCCTACGGCGACATCCGCATCGGCCAGGGCCGCGAAAACGCCAAGGCCTTCTTCGCCGAAAATCCCGAGATCGCCGACACCATCGAACAGGCCATTCGCGCCGATGCCGGCCTGGTGTCGGACGCCCTGCTGGCCGAACCCAAAAGTACCGTCGCCGACGGCGACGATGACGCCGAGGCCGAGGCCGCGGAGAGCTAAGCGCGGCCCCTCCCGGCCGCCCGGCTCCGGCGGCCCCTTGGCGATCCCCCGCCGCCAGGTGCCGCGGGGGATCGTCGTTTCCGCGCCGTCTGGACAGCGCCGCGGGCGCGCTGTAAAAGCAAGGGCCTCGGTCCCGGCCAAGGGGGGCGGTCCCAAGGGAGGGGGATCCGATCATCGCCATGACAAGCACCAACGACACGCGGGCGGCATTTCTCGATTATTTCCGGGCCCACGACCACGAGGTCGTGGCCTCGAGCCCGCTGGTGCCGCTCAACGATCCGACATTGCTGTTCACCAATGCCGGCATGGTCCAGTTCAAGAACGTCTTCATCGGAGCGGAGCACCGGGATTACCAGCGCGCCACCACCTCCCAAAAATGCGTGCGCGCCGGCGGCAAGCACAACGATTTAGAGAACGTCGGCTACACCGCGCGCCATCACACCTTCTTCGAGATGCTGGGGAATTTCTCCTTCGGCGATTATTTCAAGGAACGCGCCATCGAGCTCGCCTGGGGGTTGCTGACCAATGAGTTGGGCCTGGCCGCCGACCGCCTGGTGGTCACCGTCTATGACAGCGACGAGCAAGCCCGGGCGCTGTGGCGCAAGATCTCCGGTTTGCCCGACCAGCGCATCATCCCCATCGCCACGTCCGATAATTTCTGGTCCATGGGGGATACCGGCCCCTGCGGCCCGTGTTCGGAGATCTTCTACGACCACGGTGCCGAGCTGGCCGGCGGGCTCCCGGGATCGAAAGACGGCGACGGCGACCGCTTCGTCGAGATCTGGAACCTGGTGTTCATGCAGTATGATCAGGTCGGCGTGGACGTCCGCCGCGACCTGCCGCGGCCCTCCATCGATACCGGTATGGGGCTGGAACGCATCGCCGCCGTCCTCCAGGGCAAGCACGACAATTACGATATCGACCTCATGCGCCGCCTGATCGAGGCCTCGGCCGATGCCGCGGGCAGCGCCGCCGACGGTCCCCATGCGGTTTCCCACCGGGTCATCGCCGACCACCTGCGGGCGACCGCTTTCCTTATCGCCGACGGGGTCTTGCCGTCCAACGAGGGCCGCGGCTACGTGGTGCGCCGCATTCTGCGCCGCGCCGTCCGCCATGCCCATATGATGGGCTGCGCCGATGCCCTGCTGCATCGCCTGGTCGGCGTGCTGGTCGCCGAGATGGGGACGGCGTATCCCGAACTGGTCCGGGCCGAGGCCCTGATCACCGAGACACTCAGGCTCGAGGAAGAACGCTTCCGCGCGACCCTGGTCCGGGGCCTGAGGCTTTTAGAGGAAGAAACCGGCAAGCTGGCCGAGGCCGCGCCCCTGCCCGGCGAGGTCGCCTTTCGCCTTTACGACACCTTCGGCTTCCCCCTCGATCTCACCCAGGATGCCCTTCGCGCCCAAGGCCACGCGGTGGACCTGGCGGGATTCGAAAAGGCCATGGAGAAGCAAAAGGCCGACGCGCGGGCCGCTTGGGCGGGCTCCGGCGACGCCGCCACCGACGAGGTCTGGTTCGTGTTGCGCGAACGCCTGGGCGCCACCGAGTTCCTGGGCTACGAGACGGAAATGGCCGAAGGCAGGGTCGGCGCCATCCTCGTCGATGGTGTGGAGGCCGAATCCATTTCGGCCGGCGCCAAGGCCGTCTTCGTCGTCAACCAGACGCCCTTCTACGGTGAATCCGGCGGCCAAATGGGCGATAGGGGGGTGGTGTTCACCAAGGACGGCGCCGAATTCGCGGTCGAGGACACCCAGAAGAAACTGGGCGACCTTCATCTCCACGTGGGGACGCTGGCAAGCGGCACCCTCAAACTCGGCGACATCGTCGAATTGCGGGTCGACGGCGCCTACCGGGCGCGCCTCAGGGCCAACCATTCGGCGACCCATCTCCTTCACGCGGCCCTGCGCCGGCACCTCGGCGACCATGTGACCCAGAAGGGCTCGCTGGTTGCCGCCGACCGGCTGCGCTTCGACATCAGCCACCCCAAGGCCGTGGAGGCCGGGGAATTGCGCGAGGCGGAGGCCGAGGTCAATGCCGAGATTCGCGCCAACGCCGAGGTTTCGACACGGATCATGACGCCCGAGGAGGCGGTTGCGGCCGGCGCCATGGCCTTGTTCGGGGAAAAATACTGCGACGAGGTGCGCGTCGTCGCCATGGGCGACGGCAAGGGCGAGGACGAAGGCGGCGGCCACTATTCCGTGGAGCTTTGCGGCGGCACCCACGTTCGGCACACCGGCGATATCGGCACTTTCCGCATCGTTTCCGAAGGCGCGTTGGCGGCCGGCGTGCGGCGGATCGAGGCCCTGACCGGGCCCGATGCCGATGATTACGTCAACAGGGCCACGGGTTTGCTCTCGGAATCGGCGGGACTATTCAAGAGCGCGGTCGAGGACGTGCCGGTGCGCATCGCCCAGCTCCTCCATGAGCGCCGCCGGTTTGAGCGAGAGCTCTCCGACCTTCGCCGCCAGGTGGCGCTGGGGACCGGGGTCGGAGGGGCGGTGGCCACCGACGGCGGCGAGGTCGCCGGCGCGAAACTGGTGACCCGCAGCCTCCAAGGCGTGCCCGCCAAGGATCTCAAGCCCATGGTGGATGATTTCAAGGCCCAGGGATCGGGCGTTTACGCGGTGATCAGCGCCTCCGACGAGGGCAAGGCCTCCATCGT
>JAPUGG010000040.1 GCA_027292975.1 Alphaproteobacteria bacterium
ATAGTAATCCTCGGCCCGTTTCAAAATCTTGCGCAGCTCCTTGGCGCCAAGCACCAGGCCGACGCAGACGATGAACCCGAATAGCCCGTAAAACACGGGGAAGCTTTCGAACTCGAAAACCGGATGTTGGGCGTAAAAGAAATCGGCGACGGCAAGCAAGCCGCAAACGACCCAGACGGCCCGGTAGACCAGGGTGACGCTGCCGGGCTTGTCGAGCCAGTACTTCTTGCCGTTCTCATCCATGCCGGTTCCCTTTGGTTCCATGGTCACGGCCGCACCATGGGTTCCAACAGCCGATAGAGCGCATCGCCGTAAATAAACAGAACGATGCATCCCGCCGCCGTGAGGCAAAGCGGCACGACGCAAAACAGCGGTGCTTCGCGGATGGCGGGCCGGCCGCTGCCCGGCACCGGGGCGGCACCCACTGCCTGGGCCTGGGGCACGCCGTGGCCGGGCGCATCGGGGGCCAGGGTAAAGAATCCCCGGCCCACCATGGGCAACAGATAGGCGACGTTCAACAAAGAGCTCACCATCAATACGCCGATCACCACCAGCTGATCCGCATCCGCCGCGCCCAGCATGAGATACCACTTGGACCAGGATCCCCCCATGGGCGGCAAGCCGATGACCGAGAGAGCGCCGATCAGGAAGGCGCCATAGGTGAACGGCATGAGGCGCCCGAGCCCGTCCATGTCGCTGATCTCGGTCTTGTGGGTGGCGGTGTAGATGGCGCCCGCGCAAAAGAACAGGGTGATCTTGCCCATGGCGTGCATGGCGATGTGCATGGACCCGCCGAGCACCCCCATGGATGTCGCCAGCGCGGCGCCGAGGGTCACGTAGGCCAACTGGCTGACGGTGGAGTAGGCCAGCCGCGCCTTCAGGTTGTCCTTGGTCATGGCGATGATGGAGGCGGCGAGCAGGGTAGCCGCCGCCACCCAGATCAGCCAGTTCGACGAACCCGTGGCGGCCAGGAAATCGATGCCGAAGATATAGACCATCACCTTCATCACGGTGAACACTCCGGCCTTGACCACGGCCACCGCGTGAAGCAGGGCGCTGACCGGCGTCGGCGCCACCATGGCGGCCGGCAGCCAGCGGTGGAACGGCATCAGCGCGGCCTTGCCGATGCCGAACACGTAGAGCGCCAGCAGAACAGGCACCATCGCTTCGGCCACCTTGCCGGAAATGATGCCCCCCTTGGTGAAGTCGAGGGTTCCCGTCGCCACCCAGGTCCAAATGATGGCCACCAACTGCAGGCCGATGGAGGTGCCGATGAGAACCCCTAGATAAGTCCGCCCGCCAGCGCGGGCCTCCGCGGTTTCCTTATGGGCGACCAGGGGGTAGGTGGAAATCGTCAGGATCTCGTAAAAGATGAACAGGGTGAACATGTTGGCGGCGAAGGCCACGCCCACCGCCGAGCCGATGGCGATGGCGAAACAGACGTAGTACCGGGTCTGTTTGTGTTCAAGGTTGGCGCGCATGTAGCCGATGGAATAGATCGAATTCAGTATCCACAGGCCCGACGCGATCATCCCGAACATCATGCCCAGCGGTTCGATGGCGAGCGCCAAGGTTAGGCCCGGCATGATTTCGCCGATCATCAGCGCCGGCGCCGGCCCGGCGGTGGTTGCCATGCTCAGCAGCCACAGCACATCGGCGAAAAGGAGCACCGCGGTGGTCAGCGTCACCGCCTCGCGCAGGTTGGGATTGCGCGCCGCGAGGGCGATCAGGATCGATCCCGCGAACGGAATCAGCAGCGACAGGGCCAATGCGGTCGCGGCCGTCATGATGCCGTCTTCAGAAGAGCGCGGGCGGCCTCGCCGGCGACCCGCGTGGTCAGGCTGGCATCGATGCCGAAATAGATATTGGCGCCGATCAGGATCCAGGTCGGGATCAACAGCGCCGGCGGTGCCTCACCCGCCGTGACCCCTTCGGGCGGGGGTTCGAAATAGGCGGCTTCCACCACCCGCCAGATATAGATCACCGCCAGCAACGAACTCGCCACCACCAACACGGCGATGGGCCAGAGGCCGGATTCCAGGGCCGCCGTAACCAGGAGCCATTTGCTGATGAAGCCCACGGTCAGGGGCATGCCGATCAGGCTAAGGCCGCCGGCGACGAAGGCGGCCATGGTCCAGGGCATCACCCGGCCAAGGCCGCGCATGGTGTCGATGGTGGCGTCCCCGAAACGCATCACCACCGCGCCCAGCGCCATGAACAACGCCCCCTTCATCAGGGCGTGGTTGAACAGATGAATGATCGTGGCGGTGAGCCCGGTGACGGTGGCGAAACTCATCCCAAGGACCATGTAGCCCAACTGGCCGATCGACGAATAGGCGAGCATGCGCTTGATATCGACCTGGAAGATGGCGACGGTGGAGGCCGCGAACATGGCGATGACGGCAAGCGGCAAAAGCAGATAGGTCAGGGTCGGCTCGAAGGTCGGGAAGGAGGTGCCGAAGATCGTGAACAGGAAGCGAAGCAGCAGGTAAACCGCCGCCTTGGTGGCGGTGGCCGCCAGAAACACCGTGACCGCGGAGGGCGCGAAGGCGTACGCGTTGGGTAGCCACAGATGCATCGGGAAAAGCGCCAGCTTGAGGCCGAGGCCGGTGACGATGAAGGCGAAGGCGACCACCAGGGTGCGGTTGGCGCCGATCGCCGGAACCCTCTCGGCCAGGTCCGCCATGTTGAGGGTGCCCGTCATCATGTAGAGCAGGCCGACGCCGATCACGAAGAAGGTGGCGCCGATGGTGCCCATCACCAGATAGGTATAGGCAGCGGTCAGGGCCCGGCGGTCGCGCTTGGCGCCCATGGCCACCAGGACATAGGTGGAGAGCGACGCGATTTCCAGGAAGACGAAGGCGTTGAAGGCATCGCCGGTGATCACCATGCCGAGCAGGCCGGTGAGGCACAGCAGATAACAGGTCTAGAACAGGGACTGTGTATGGGCCTCGACCTCATGGGCGATGGAGACCCGCGCGTAGGGAAGAACCACGGTGCTGATCCCCGATATGATCAGCAGCACCATGGCATTGGCGGCATCGACCCGGTATTCGATGCCCCAGGGGGCGGCCCAATCGCCAAGCTGGTAGGACAGCACCCCTTGATCCAGGACTTGGCCCAGGAGCGCGATGGAGATCAAAAACGCGCCGATGCTGACCACGAAGGTGAGGGTCCACGCCGTCGCCCCCCGGCGGCAAAAGACGCTGAGCGGCGCGGCGACCAGGGGGACGGCCACCTGCAAGATGGGAAGGTGCGCCGCGATCACCGCCGATGGTCCTCGGCCGCCTGGGGATCGCCGAACTCTGTTTCGTCGTCGGCCGCCTGGATCTCATCTTCCTCGATGGTGTCGTAGGCGTTCTTGATTCGCACCACCAGGGCCAGTCCCAGCGCCGTGGTCGCGACACCGACGACAATGGCGGTGAGGATCAGGACATGGGGCAGGGGGTTGGAATAGACCTCGGGCTTGCCGGTGAGGATAGGCGCGGTGCCGCCGGAGATCTTGCCCATGGAGATGTATAGCAGAAACACCGAGGTCTGAAAGATGTTGAGCCCGACGATCTTCTTCACCAGGTTGCCGCGCGACACCACCGTGTAGAACCCGATCATCATCAGGATGATGACCATCCAGTAATTGAACAGGCCGAGAATGTCGCTGACGCCCATCACCAGTCCTCGTCGCCGATCGGCGGGTTTTGTCCGGAAAAGGCATAGAAGGTCGAGACCATCACGGCGGCAACCGTCAGTCCGACGCCGAATTCCACCAACAAGATCCCCAAATGCTGGCCCGCGACCTGATCGGCGCCGAGAACCGAATAATTGAGATAGTTCTTGCCGAACAGGAAGCTCACGAAGCCGACGCCGCCATAGAGCAGCACACCGCAGGCGACCAACAGTCGAACGGCCCTGCCGGGCACCGCCTTGCGCGCGTTCTCTAAACCGAAAACCAGGGCGTAGATGATGAAAGCCGAGGCGAAGATGATGCCTGCCTGGAATCCGCCCCCCGGCCCGTAATCGGCATGGAACTGGACATAGAGCGCGAACAGCAGGATCGGCCCGATCAGCACCTTGGTCACCACCCGGAGCACCAGGTGATGGTCCATGGTCTGCACCCGAAGGCCTTCGGGTTCGCGAATGAAGGCGGCCAGCAGCAGCAGAACCCCGATTCCCGCGGTGAAGATCACCGTGACCTCGCCCAAGGTGTCGAACCCGCGGTAAGAGGCCAGCACCGCCGTGACGATATTGGGTATGCCGATCTCGGATTGGGTGTCGGCGATGTACTTGGGCGCGACATGGACTTGGATGGGCGCTTGGGGATCGCCGAAGCGCGGCATGTCGAGGGTCCCGTAAACCAAAGCGAATCCGGTGAGGAAGACGACGATCAGGGGGAGCGCCTGGGACCGGGTGGGTGCCTTCTCATGGCGCGAGGTCAGCGCCAGGGTCGCCAGCATCAACACCGTTGAGATGCCGGCGCCCACGGCGGCTTCGGTAAAGGCCACGTCAACCGCGTCGAGATGCACCAGCAACGCGGCCGAAACCAGGGAAAACACAGCCGACAGCATGACCACGGCGAACAGCGCCCTGAGCTTCAAGATGGCGAAGGCGGTGAGGCCCAGGAAGACGAACAGCGCGATGTTGATGATGGCCTCGATGCTCATGGCTCGCCCCCCTCGGGGGCCGCGGAACCTTTCCCGGCACCGGGACTTTCGGCGACCCGCGGTTTGAGCCCCGCGGTCAGCGCGGCATTGGCGATGGCGTGGGTGGAGGTGGGCGAGGTGAAGAACAAAAACGCGGCGATCAACAGAAGCTTGACGGTCACCAGGGAAAAACCGGCCTGGACCATCAGACCCAAGAGAATCAAGTCGGCGCCCAGCGTATCGGTGATGCCCGCCGCATGCATCCGGGTATAAAAATCCGGCATCCGGATGAGGCCCAGCGCGCCGACCACAACGAGCAACGACCCCGCTGCAAGAAGCGCCCAACTGACCGCGTCGGTGATCAGCGCGCTCATTGCCGGTCGCCGCTCGGACCCACGCGGTCGCCCAGGGTGCGGTATCGGAAGAACTTGAGGACGGCGATGGTGCCGATGAAGTTGATAAGCGCGTAAAGTAACGAAATATCCAGAAAGTCGGGCCGCCCGGTGAGGAACCCCATGACGCCGATCAGAAGCACGGTCTTGGTGCCGAAGGAATTGGCGCTAAGAACCCGGTCGTAAAGGGTGGGCCCCAGGTAGAGCCGCCCCAAGGCCAGAATCATGGCGGCGAGCAGGGCGGCCATGGTCGCGGTAAACATGGCTTAGCGCGCCTCGATGGCGTCGACTCTTCGGTCCATGTCGCCGTTGGCGAGACCAATCGCGGCTTCCCTGGTAATGGCATGGACCAGGATAAGCTCGTCCATCACCTCGACCGACACGGTGCCCGGCGTGAGGGTGATGGAATTGGCGTAAATGACCTTGCCCACGTCGGTGCGCTGGGTTGCCGGCACCTGCACCATGACAGGAGAAATGGGCAGGGCAGGGTCGAGAATGATCCTGGCGACATCGATATTGGCCTTGGTGATTTCCTTGCCGAGCCAGGCGAGATAGCTCAGGGTGCCGAATACTTTGAGTTGCAGCGGAATCGCCTCGTGATCGATGACGTCGAGCCGGGCGGCGATCCAGACGACGAGGGCGCAACTGAGGGCGCCCAGGGTCACCAATAGCGGCACATAATGGCCGGACAACATAAGCCAAAGCGCAAACAACACCAGCCACAGCCCGACGGCGTGGATATGCCGTGCCTTCACTTTCATGGGGATGAAACGCCTTCTCCTGTCGAACTCTTTTCGCCCCGCTTTTGCCGGCGGGTGCGTCGCTTCTCATGGTGAAGGGGATACCGGCTCGGCCCTGTCCCGTCAAGCCGGTGAACGGGTCATTTGGTGTCCCGGGACGAAAGCCCGGAGGGCGGATTAATCAAGATCGGTCGCCAATTGACTCGAATTTATTCATTAGCCATCGATTTGTTTCGTTTGGCGAAAGATGCTAACCTTTCGCAACAATAATAGTGGGAGGCTTACATTACTCATGAGTGACGAGAGTATGTCCAGTGAGCCGGACGACATCCCTGAGATCAGTGGTGATGACATCCAAGAGATCAGTGGTGACGACATCCGAGAGATCAGTGGTATCGTCAAGTGGTTCAACGCGGAAAAAGGATTCGGTTTTATCACGGTAGCAGACAGTTCCAGTGACGCGTTCCTTCACCTGTCGATCTTGAGGGATTCGGGTTTCGAGAATCTGGTCCCGGGGGCGACAGTCAGGTGTGAAGTGGCCGACCGTATAAAGGGTTTGCAGGTCACGCGAATCCTTGAAGTCGACGAAAGCACGGCGGAGGCCGTCGAGGCGGCCAGCGCGGAAGCGGCGGGCCAGTACGACGGCCTTGAGCCTTCTGGAGGCTTCGTGGATGCGACGGTGAAGTGGTTTAACGCCGATAAGGGCTACGGTTTCGTGTGCCGGACGGATAGCGAACGGGATGTCTTCATTCACATGGTGACGTTGCGCCGCTCCGGCCTTGAGGTGTTGGAGCCGGGCCAGACGGTGAAGGTCCGCATCGCCGAAGGACCAAAAGGACCCCAGGCAACTGAAATCGAGTTGGGATCTTAGCCCGGGGAGTCTAAAACCGTGTCCCTGTGCCTTCCCTGGTTGGGGCGGGCAAGGGTAGGTTGTAGCCGTAACCGGCCGATTCCTGAAGCCTCGATCGTGACATCCACGCCCATGCCCATCGCCCAGCCCCGCGTTTCGCGGCCCTCTGTTTTCATGCCCCAACCGGTGGCCGGAATGCCGCGCCGAAATCGGCGGCGCTGGGGGAGGCGCGCCCTCATGGTGGCGGCGGCAAGCTTGGTGTTGGCCGGCGGCGCCTTCGCCCTGGAGAGCTTCCCCACCGCCCCGCTGGCCATTTCATCGGCCGGCCAAACCCATCGATTCACGGTAGAACTTGCCGTCACCCGCGCCCAGCGCGCCCAGGGCCTGATGTGGCGCCGCCGCCTCGAGGCCGACCGCGGCATGCTGTTCCTCTATCCAAGGGAGCGGATCATCCAGATGTGGATGAGGAACACTTTGATTCCGCTGGATATGTTGTTCATCGACCGTAAGGGCACGGTGGTTCGCATCAAGGAACGCGCCGTGCCGGGCACGGAAAGGGCGATCAGTTCGGGTGGGCGCGCCCGGGCGGTGTTGGAACTTCGCGGCGGCACGGTCTCCCGGCTCGGCCTCCGGCCCGGCGACAAGGTCTTGCATGAGGCGTTCGGCACGCGCTAGGCGTGACCGCAACCTCCGCAAGGCCCAGATATGGGCTAGATTCGCGACCCCACTATGACCGGAACCGATTCCCAACTCTGGCCGGCCGCGATGGGGCAGGTCATTCCGTCGGGCATGGTGATGATCAGGGTCCAGGTGGTTCGGTCACGGGAGTTGAGCAGCTCGATCACGCCGCCGTTGTTGGCCAGGCCCATGGCCACCGGGGCTTCGCTGTATTGCCCGGAAAGTTGCTTGAGGACGGCGGTCCGTTCGGTGCAGGGAGTCTCCTGGGCGAGGACCGGCGCCGCCGCCAAGGCGAGTCCGGCGGTCACGAGGGCAGCGCTGAGTAATACCTTTAGCATATTCGCCACCTCCTGCCGGTGGCCGCGGAAATCCTTTTCCACCGTGATTCCCACCGGCAATAGAATGTCAGCCTAGCCCCCGGTTCTTTAACATTTTACTAAAATACAACGGATATCTACGCAATTATATTACGCGCTTCGCCGCAACTCCGCCCCCATCGACCAAGGCCGAGGGCGTCAGATAATGGTGAGGGAAGCCAAAATTTTCTCGAAATCGCCCTTGCTGCGATCGAAAAAGAACAGTTCGGTGCCATTGTATATGACCATGAAGAGTTTATCGCCAAGCAACGCGCCGGCCACGATACCCCGCATATTCAAGCCTGACTCGGTCGAGTAGGTGAAAGTGAAACGGAATCCATCCTTGCCGCCGAATTCGGCCGGGGCGAATCCGGCGATGGCGATTTTCTGTGCATTGTACCGGGAGAGGGAGGCCTCGAAAAGCTCGCGAACTTCCAGCAGAGACATGCCCTTGCGGAATTTGGGGAAGGTATCCTTTTTCGGCGACGCCCGGCGACGGGAGGCGGGGAAAATCCGTCCCCCGTCCTCGATGCCCTTGACGAAGAGGATGTATTGCAGCCCCGGCCCGTCGAGGGTCCAAATTTCGTGCTTGCCTTCGGTCCTGCGGTTCCAGTCGCGCGGCGGTTTGACCGAGATCCCTTGGCCGAGCTCCAATTTTTGCCCGCCTTTGACCAGGGTATAGCCGACGCACCCCGTCAGCAAAATGGTCGTAGCAAGAAATAATCCCAGGCATCGCTTCATCATTGTCCAAGTTTCCCGATGAGATGTTTGATCATTGCCCTATCGCCGGCATCGGGATTGTCGGCAAGGTAGGCCCTGAACGCGGCCCGGGCGTCCTTCCCATGCCCCAATTTCTGGTGCACGAGACCGATCGAGCGATGGATTTCGGGCGGTGGCGCCCCCTCGGCCTTTCGCGCCTTGGCGTAGAATTCCAGGGATTTTTGCGCGTCGTCCTTCTTATTGCGAAGGCGATGCATCTCGCCCTTGAAAAAATAGAGCTCGGCCAGGTTGTCCCCCCGTTCGATGAGCCCGTCCATGAGAAACTCGAAGGGGCCGAAGTTTCTCAGGTGCAGCTCATCGCGAATCAATCCAGCGCGGATGGGCAGGACGACCTTGGCCAGGCGCTCGCGCCCCTTGTCCGCGGTACTCGGCGTCTGCATTTTTGCTGCAAGATCGCGCAGGGTGTCGAGGCGTTCCTTCGATTGGGGATGGCTGGCGACGAAGAACGATGGAGTTTCCGCGTCCTTGTCGGCCTTCTTTTCCTTGACTAGAAATCGCCAAACCTTCCACGCCTCGCCGGGGTCGTAACCGGCGCGGCTCAACAGCAAGAGCCCGTACCCGTCCGCCTCGCGTTCCATGTTGCGGCTGAACGCGGACAGTCCCGCCAAAGTCGCCAGCATGGCGATATCGCCCACCACCGGCACCCCGGCCCCGGCCAGGGCGATCTGGAAAAACAACAGGGAGTTGGTCTTCTCGCGAATGTCGCGCAACCGCTGAAGACCGTGCTGGCGGAGATAATGGCCGGCCTCGTGAGCGATGACGGCGGCCAGTTGGGCCTCGTTCTCGACCCGCAACAACAGACCGGACCTTATGTGCATCATGCCGTTGGGGTACATGGCCGCGTTGAACCCGGGCGCGCGCATGGTATAGACGCGAATGTCCTTGCAGTATATTCCGCCTACCCGGCAGGTGACTTTTTCGATATAGGCGTTGAGCGGCGCGAGACGCATGCGGTTGCCCGCGGTCTTGACCCAGCGCTCGATTTTTTCCACCTGCAGCCAGATGCCGGCCTCGTCGCTTTTCGCGTCGGGCTTGTGCGAAGGCGCCAGGTCCGCCATGCGGTAGGCGGAGGCATTGCCGCCGTCTCGGCCCGCCTTGGCCTTACCGGCCGTCTCTTGCCCCTGCTTGAGACCTTTCTTGTAGAAACCGAGATCATCGCCGGCGCAGCCGGCGGTCAGGAGGACCGCGGCTAGGCAGAATATGGTTGCGGCCGTTTTGTTCATTGGGGAAAATTACTGAGCAGCACGCCGACGGTTTCATTGGCGCCCGCCGGGGTCCGGAGATCGCCGGTCCCGCGAATGAGCCGGTTGAACCACACCACCTCGCCGGTATCGAGATCCACAAGCGAGGAGAATCCGAGCTGAATGCCGCCCTGTATGTGGACTCCCAGGAGGGCGGCGAAAATGATCGCGGCGACGCGGCCGCTGCTCGTGTAGCTGTCGCGGACGAAGACGAACAAGGCGTAATCGGCGCCGTATTTCTGTTTGAGATAACCGGTGTCGGGCCCCATGGTCCATGCGAACTTATCCTTCTTGGTGGGCAGCTGAAGCGGGGCGCCGTCATACTGGTGGATGAGGATCGACCGCCCCACCGCGCCATGAAGCTTCAAGAGCTGCACCTCTTGTGGGTCGCTGCCCACCTCCTCGGGTTTTTCCACGCGCTTCACCAACTGGGCGTTGATGTTCCTGAACCTGCGGGCAAGGTTGTCGGCGATGTGTTTCTTGGCGCGCTGCGTCCATTCCGCGTTGACTTCGGGAAGGCCGCCGGCATGAAGGACGCTGAGCTCGACGTCGGGCGTCAGCAAGACGATGCGGCGCTTTTCCGGGTCCGCGGCAAGGTTCGGACGCACCTGAAAGGCGGTGGACGCGCAGCCGCCGGCCGACATCAACACCAGGGCGAGAAAAACAATCGGCGCTTTTCCGGGGAAAAATGTGTCCTTCACCGCAACCTCCCATGCCGAGGACTGAAGGTATTTTATTATTGTTTATTAATGGTTTGATCTGGCCTATTGACCCAATATTTTAGGTCCGTGGCGGCTAACCCCGCCTGGCCAGACCCCAGGGTACCCCCAGATCGCCGATGATTCTACCCCTCGTTGTCCCCTT
>JAPUGG010000041.1 GCA_027292975.1 Alphaproteobacteria bacterium
GTACCGGCCCATATGTCGGGTGATCAAACGAGCGTAGGTGTCGTATCCCCCACCCGGGGAGGAACCGACCAGCATATGCATCCGTTTGCCCTTGTAGAAATCTGCGATGGGGTCGGCCGATGCCTGGGCCGCGAGACCCAGCCCCATCAGACCGGCGAGGGCAAGGGTCGTTAAGTTTTTAAAACTAGCCATCTTGTTATCTCCCTGGTTGCTCTTAAGGGTTTGCCCAAAAATTATTGGGCGAAGGATAACACCCTTGGGCCGGGGCGTAAGCCCCATCTTGTTGATTTGCGAATAATGCTGGGCCGAAAATAAGGCAAAAAAACGCCCCCGGAAATCGGAGGCGCTACCAGTGGTTAAGGTGTTTTTCTGCCTTGCGGCTAGCCCTTGCAGTCGATTTTCTTGGCCTCCTGGCCGGCGCCTGGATAGGTGAAGGTGCAGGTCATGCCGACCTTGATGGCCTTGCGCTTGGCCTTCTTGCCGCCGATGGTGACCTTGGTGCGGCGGCCCGATACCTTGGCCTTCACTTCCTTGCCCTTGTAGCTGATGAAGATGCGCCGACCGCCGCGCTTGGTGGCGGTGACCTTGCCGGTGTGCTTGACCATTTTGATCTTGACCACCCTGACCACGCCTCTGTACTTGGTCAGGCTGTCGAGCTTGGCCAGAATCGCTTTCGGGGTGGCCGCCATCTTGTCGACGATGTCCTGGATCTCCAAGCCCGTGACCAGGTTCACCTCGCGCTTTTGTTTCTTGGCGTCGGCCAGAAAATCCTTGTCATTGGCCATGGCGTTGAACGCCTTGCGCAGGGCCTTGACCCGGGCCGCCGGCACCTTGGGCGCCAGGGCATAAGGCCGGCCCATGGTCTTGGCGGCGAACAGCAGGCGGAAATGGGCATCGACCTCTTTGGTCGTCAATCCAGGCTGCACGCGATCCTTGGTGATGAAATCGAAGATCATGGGCACGCCCAATTTGACCAGTTCCGGATGCGGCTTCAGCGACATCTGGACGATGGGATAAACATTGCCGTCGGTGTAATATTTTCCGGCGATCGCCTTGAAGGACGACCATGACTGGCAAAGGCCGCTGGTTTCACCGCGCTGGAGGGACAGATTGCCGGTGGTGGACGACGGGTAGCCCTTGACGATCTGGAACTTGGTGCCCAGCGTGTTGTTGAACAGCGCCGGCTGGAGTTCCGAATCGTTGGCTCCGAAACCGGCCATCACGACGACCTTGGTGAACAGCTCTTCGAATTTTTTGATCCCGGTGCGCTTGTCGACGACGCAAACTCCGGCTTCGTTGGCCAGGGATCCCAGCCAATTCAGCTCCTTGGCTTTGAACCTGGGACCCTTGTTTCCCATAATCTGGAACAAGGCTATGTTGCGCTGCAGGCCGACGATGATGGTGCCGTCCTGGGGTGCGACGTTGACGACGAAGTTGGCGGCGAGGATGGAGGCGGCGCCATCCATGTTCTGCACCAAAAAACGCGGGTGGCCGGGAACAAACCGGCTGAGATGGCGGGAAACCAGGCGCGCATACGTGGAGTAACCGCCGCCCGGCGACGAGCCGATGATCATCTTGACGCGCTTGCCTTTATAGAAATCCGCGATGGGATCGGCGGCAACCGGGGCGGCGCCCGATACCAGGCCGAATGCCCCCGCCAGGGCAAGGGCACTGCCGAAGCTACGAAGGTTCATGATCCATACTCCCTGTTGGTCATGACATGAGATTGGTTGCTCAAAAAATTTTCTTGATTGGGGCGGATGATACCAGCCGGGAACAGCCGTTCAAGCGGCCATTTTTTCAAGGGGTTAACGAAATTTGCACGCTGGATTTGCGCCCCCTCGCGGGGGGCTTACGGGCGCCGGGTCTCGTGGCGGGCTTTTTTTCGTTGCATGTTGCGCGGGACCATACGCGCCGGTCCGGGGCGGTGTCGTCGTCCGGTGCTTGTGCGGCGCACCGCCCAAGTTATAGTAGCCCCTTGGGGGCACGGGGAGCGCCATGTTCGAAGGTTTCACCACCACCGATATCGAGACGTCCGGGGCGGTGATCCGCACCGCCCATGGCGGTTCGGGACCGCCGCTGCTGCTGCTCCACGGCAATCCGCTCACCCATGTGATGTGGCACAAGGTCGCCCCGCGCCTGGCCGAGCGCTTCACGGTGGTCGCCACCGATCTCAGGGGCTACGGGGATTCGTCCAAGCCCCAAGGGGGCGGCGACCATTCGGCCTATTCGTTCCGCGCCATGGCTGGCGATCAGGTCGAGGTGATGGAGGCCCTGGGCCATGGGCGTTTCTCGGTCGCCGGACACGACCGCGGCGGGCGCGTCGGCCATCGCATGGCGCTCGATCATGCCGATCGCGTCGAACGACTCGCCGTGCTGGATATCATCCCCACCTATCAGCAGCTCGCCAATATTCAAAAGGGCTGGGCGGAGGAATCCTATCACTGGTTCTTCATGGCCCAGCCGTTCGATTTTCCCGAGCATTTCCTAAGCCTCGATCTCGGCTATTACATCCGCCGCAAGCTCGACAAGAAAGGCGTTGGGCTCGGCCCCTTTACGCCAGAGGCCATGGCCGAATACGTGCGGTGCTGCACGCCGGAGAATATCCATGCCGTGTGCGAGGATTACCGGGCGACGCTGAGCGTCGATTTCGAGATGGACGGCGCGGACCTCGAGGCCGGGCGCAAGATCGTCTGCCCGCTCCTGGTCATCTGGGGCGAGAACAGCCATGTCGGCCGGCATCTGGACGTGCACGGCTCTTGGGCCGCCTGGGCCGACGACATCACCTTCAGATCTTTACCTTCGGGGCATTATCCGGCGGAGGAGGACCCCCAACTCACCCTCGAGGCGTTATTCGAATTCTTCCAGGCCACCGCGGCGCCATGAGCCACCGGTTGGGCATTCTTCTTGGCGACGATATCGGGCCCGAAGTGGTGCCCGAGGCGGTCAAGGTCGCCAAGGCTGCGCTGGCGGTGAGCGGGGGCGAGGTCGCGTGGAGCGAATTGCCCATCGGCCGCGCGGCCTGGCAGGCGATGGGGACCACCATGCCCGACGGCACCCTCGACCGGCTGGCGGCCCTCGACGGCTGGATCCTCGGCCCCATCGGCCACCAGGCTTACCGGCACCTGGACGATAAGGCCGTCAATCCGCATCCCATCATCCGCAAGCATTTCGAGATGTTCGCCAATCTGCGCCCGGCGCTCTCGTACCCCGAGCTGCCGTCGCTGCACAAGGACGTGGACGTCATGTTGGTGCGCGACAATCACGAAGGGTTGCAGCCCGACCGCTCGATGTTCAAGGGCTGGGGCGAAATGATGCCGAGCCCCGACATGGCCATCTCCATCCGCCTGATCACCCGGCAGAACACCGAACGGCTTGCCCGGGTCGCCTGCGAACTGGCCATGGGGCGGCGCAAGCACGTGACGTCCGTTCACAAGGATACCGTCGCGCCGATGACCTGCGGCCTGTTCGCCGAGGCCTGCCGCGATGTGGCGGCGGACTATCCGGATATCGCCTTCGACGAGGTCATGGTCGATACCTTCGCCCTGAAGGCGGTGATGGAACCGGGCCAATTCGACGTGGTGGTCATTTCCAACATGTTTGGCGATATCATGTCGGACCTGGTCGCCGGCCTGGTCGGCGGGCTGGGCATGGCGCCGGCCCTCCAACAGGGCGAAAAATACGCCATGGCCCAGGCGGCCCATGGTTCGGCGCCCGATATCGCGGGTCTTGGGATCGCCAACCCCTATGCCGAAATCATGTCCATGCAGATGCTGCTGGCCTGGCTCGGCCGCCGCAGTGGTGACGCGGCTGTGACGCGCGCCGCGGCCGCCATGGAGCGGGCCGTCAATGCGGTCATCGAGGAGGCCCAGGCGTTGACCCCGGACCTCGGCGGCACCGCGGCTACCTCAGAAATGGGGGACGCCATCGCGGATGCGGCGGGGGCTTTTGCGGAGGACCGATGATGGATGCCGACAGGGAACAGATGCGCAGCCAGGTGGCGGCGCTTTGCGCGCGGTTTCCAGGCGTTTATTGGCGTGAAAAGGACCGGGCCAGGGAATACCCGAGTGAATTCGTCGCCGCGCTCACCGAGGGCGGCTGGCTCGCCTGCCTGGTGCCCGAAGAGTATGGCGGCAGCGGCTTGGGCCTCATTGAGGCCGCCGCCATCCTCGAGGAAATCCATGCCACGGGCTGCAACGGTGCCGCCGCCCACGCCCAGATCTACACCATGGGGACGGTCCTGCGCCACGGGTCCGACGCCCAGAAATCGCGCTATCTGCCGGACATCGCCGCCGGGCGCCTGCGCCTCCAGGCCTTCGGCGTCACCGAACCCGAAAGCGGCAGCGATACCTTGTCCCTTGCCACCCGCGCCGTGCGTGAGGGGGACGAGTTCGTCATCAACGGCTCCAAGGTGTGGACCTCGCGGGCCGAGCATTCGGACCTGATGCTGCTGCTCGCCCGGACCACGCCCAAAGACGAAGTGGCACACCGCACCGAGGGCCTTTCGGTGTTTCTGGTGGACATGAGAGAGGCCAAGGGCGCGGGGCTCGACATCCGGCCGATCCGCACCATGATCAACCACGCCACCTGCGAATTATTCTTCGACGATCTACGCGTCCCCGCCGCCAACCTGATCGGCGAGGAGGGCAAGGGCTTCAGCTATATCCTCGACGGCATGAACGCCGAACGCATCCTGATCGCCGCCGAATGCATCGGCGACGGCCGCTGGTTCACCGACCGGGCGGTGGCTTATGCGTGCGAGCGCCGCGTCTTCGACCGGCCTATCGGCCAGAACCAGGGGGTCCAGTTCCCCATCGCCCGGGCCTATGCCAATGTGCGCGCCGCCGCCCTGATGGTGGAGGCCGCGGCCCAAACCTTCGATGCCGGGGAGAACTGCGGGGAGGAGGCGAACATGGCCAAGCTTCTGGCATCCGAAGCCGCCTGGGAGGCCGGCGATACCTGCATGCAGACCTTCGGCGGCTATGGCTTCGCCGAGGAGATGGATGTCGAGCGCAAGTTCCGGGAGACGCGGCTTTACCGCACGGCGCCGATTTCCACCAACATGATCTTAGCCTATATCGCCGAACACGTGCTCGGCCTGCCCAGGTCCTATTGATCCAAAGCGCCATGGGCGGGACCCTCGAAGGAACCCTGGTGGTCGCCCTGGAACAGGCCGTGGCCGCGCCGCTCTGTTCCTCGCGCTTGGCCGATGCCGGCGCCCGGGTCATCAAGGTCGAGCGTCCCGGCGGCGATTTCGCGCGCGGCTACGACCATGTGGTGCACGGCGAGAGCGCCTATTTCGTGTGGCTCAACCGGGGCAAGGAATCGGTCACCCTCGACCTCAATTCCGATCCCGACAAGGCGGTCATGGAACGGATGCTGGGCCGGGCCGATATCTACCTCCAGAACCTTAGCCTGGGCGCCGCCGAGCGGCTGGGGTTCGGCTCGGAGACCTGGCGGGCGCGGCGGCCCGAGCTCATCACCTGCGATATCTCGGGGTACGGCGATTCCGGCCCCTATGCCGGGATGAAGGCCTATGACCTGTTGGTCCAGGCGGAATCGGGACTGGTGTCGGTCACCGGCACGGCCCTGGACATGGGCCGGGTCGGGGTCTCGGTCTGCGACATCGCCGCCGGGATGAACGCGTATGCTGCGATCCTCGAGGCCCTGATCGCCAGGGACAAGACCGGCGCGGGGAGGGGGATCAAGGTCTCGTTGTTCGACGGCATGGCCGACTGGATGACGGTGCCGCTCCTGCATTTCGATTACGGTGGCAAGGCCCCGGGCCGGGCCGGGCTCCACCATCCCTCCATCGCGCCCTATGGGGCCTACGCCCATGACGGGGGGGCGGTGCTGATCGCCATCCAGAACGACCGCGAGTGGCGCGCCTTTGCCGAGCACGTCCTGGTCTCCCCCGCCCTCGCCGGCGACGCGCGCTTCGCCACCAACGTGGCTCGGGTCGAGAACCGCGGCACGCTGGATTCCGAGATCAAAGCCGTCTTTGGGCGCCTTAACCGCGACCGGTTGCTGGCCCGCCTGAACAAGGCGCGTACCGCCTATGGCATGATCAACGGGGTCGATGGCTTGAGCGCCCATCCCCAGCTTCGTCGCATGACCGTGGAGTCGCCCTCGGGCCCGGTCGAGATGCCGGCCCCGCCGGCGCGGTGGGGCGCCGCACCCGCGCCCGGGCCGGTGCCGGCGCCCGGCCAGCATTCCGATGCCATCCGCCGCGAATTTTCCTGAGGCGCCGCGCCGCCGCCCTTAGTGCGGCTCAAGCCCAGCCGGCGAGCCTGAGCTTGTCGACATAGTGGTCCCAGGCCTTGTCCTGGGAACGCTGCTTGAGGATCTGCGGCGTGATCTTCTGGGAATGCTCCAGGGTCAGATAGGTGGGCGTGCCCATCTGCCTGGCGGTCAGGGTCATCTGACAGGATTCCTCCAAGAACAGCGTCAGGATCAGCGCCTCGTGGAGGTCCTTGCCGACGACGATGACGCCGTGGCCCTGTTGCATGATGGCGCGGTTGTCGCCGAGCTGGCCAGCGAGATCGCGCGCGCGGTCCTTGGACTTGGTCTGGCCCGGGCTCTGGTAGCGGGCGATCTTGCCGTGGAAGGGCGCGCCGTAATGATGGACCGGCACGAAATCCTCCGTGCACGCGCTGAATGCGGTCACATGGGGCGGGTGGCAATGGATGATGGCGCCCACGTCGGGCCGTTCGGAGTAGATCGCCGGATGGGCCCTCCAATGGTTCGACCCGCCGGAGATCGAATAGGTCTCCAGATTGTCGGTGGTCACCAGGGTCGGGCTGGTGACCGGGATCGCCATCATTTCGTCGGCGCCGGTGCGCACAGAGACGTTAAACGCCCCTTCGGACACCCCCTCATGGACCAGGATGCGGCAGGCCAGCACGAAATCCTTCTTGAGTTGGTCGTCGTCGAGGTCGAGCGGCCGGGTGGCGATGACGTCGATGACGTCAGTATCTGTGGGCATGGTCGTCTCCTTCCGGGCCGGGCCATGGGCGCGGCCTCTTGTCGGTTCATTGGCACGATACTAGCATTTCCGCATCGCTGCGGGAAACGCCTGCGCGCCTTCCCGCTAATCCACTTTCGAATCCTTGACCGCGTCGGCATCGAGGGTGAACCCGAGGCCGGGCGCATCGGGGATGGTCAGCACGCCGCCGGCGGGGCGGGGGGTCTCCTTGAACAGGGTCTCGGCGACCGAAACCATGCCGAGATGCCATTCCACCATCCAGCCGTTTTCCATGCCCGCCATGAGATGCATGTTGAAATGCGGCCAGCCGCCGCCATTGGCGATGGGCAGGTTATAGGCCTCGGCCAGATGGGCCGCCTTGCGGGCGACCGTATAGCCGCCGCAATAACACACATTGGGCTGGAGGATATCGACGGCCTGGCGCTCCACGTGTTCGCGGAGGCGCCAGATATGGCCTTCCATCTGGCCCGCGGCCAACGGGATATCGATTTCCTGCCTGAGTTGGGCCAAGGCCCTTGCATCGTTGCGTGACAAGGGTTCCTCGAACCAGGTTAGCTCGACGTCTTTAACGGCGCGGGCCAGTAGCTTGGCCTCGACCGGCGTGAACAGGTAATTGGCGTCGATCATCAGGTCGATGTCGGGGCCGACGGCCTCGCGCACGGCGCGGATGCGGCGCACGTCCTCGCGCCAACCGCCGGAATCCACCGCCACCACCATTTTCAGCGCCGTGAAGCCGTTGGCCACCTGGAGCTTGGCGGCCTCGGCCAGGAGATCGCGGTCGTAATGGGGAAAACCGAAGGTGCAGTAAACCGGCACCTCCGCGCGCGCGCCACCCAGCAGCCCGGCGATTGTGCGCCCCTGGTGCTTGCCGATAATGTCCCATAGCGCCATGTCGAGGCAAGAAAGCGCCATGGAAACGGCGCCGGTCATGGCCCGCGGGTTGAGCTTGTCATGGACCCGGGCATGGACGGCCTCAAGGTCGCGTGGGTCCATGTCGCGCACCACCTCCGCCACCTGGCCCTCCAGGGCCGCGACCACGGCGGGCGCGAGAAAATGCCCGGTGAGCCCGATTCCGGTCAGCCCCTGGTCGGTTTCGACCTGGGCGAGGACGAAATGGCGCTGCTCGGCGCGGCCATAGCCCTCAATCTTGCCGGCCAGCGGGATTTCCACGTCCATGGTGTGGATCGATGCCTTGACGTCCTTGATCTTCATGGGATCTGGGCCTTTCCCGGGTTTGCCGTCAGCAAGGGGCGCAGCTCGCGGCAATCATCGACGGCTTCCAACGCCAGGATGCGGCCGATCAGGTCGCCCGCACGCGCGGCGCCTAAGACCGGTTCCATAAGGTCGGCCGCCTTGGCGGCGACCTCGCCCTCGGTCATGGGGTTGGCGGCCGTGCCGCGCACGTGAGTGACCTCATGGCCGAGGGGACCGCCCTCGGCCCTCTCCACCGTGAGGGCGCCGGCCCGGCGGGCCAGGGAGGGGTCGGGGACCAGGACGATCTTCTCGCGCAGCGCGCGCACTTCCGGATCGATCATCCGGGCGTAATCGTGGGTGTTCTCGAAACTGAGCCCGCCGTCGATCAAAAGCAGCGCCAAAAGGTGCTGGAGGCAGATATCGGGCATCTCCCGATTGTCCACCACATGGGCCTCGACGGCGGGCACCCGGGCCTTCATGTCGGTGACGGCGCCCGGTCGGAGGCCGTGCTCCGCCATGAGCACCTCGAGGGCGTCCAAAAGAGCCTGGCAGGGCGATCCCACCGACCATTTCTTGATGTCGGCGTTCATGACCTCGAACACCTGGCCGAGGTCCTGGGCGAGGCGTTCGGGGGTGCCGCCGAAGGCCGCGAAGAAGTTGCGGGGGCCGGAAAAAACGTCGTCCAGCCCGGTCATGCCGGCCTCCACCATGGTGGCGGCGGCGACCCCGTGCTCGGCCCCCATGCCGCCGAAATCGAAGGCCTTCTCCACGTGTTCGGTGTCGCGCGCCCAGCAGCCGAGGCCCGATGCTTGCTGGGCGGTGAACGACAGCATCCATCGGCATTGCTGGGCATTCAGCCCGGCCAGGGCGGCGGCGGCGGCGGCGGCGCCGAACAGGGCGCCGAAGCTGTGGGTGGAGAAACTGTTCTCGCCGTAGAACCGTTCCACGCCCAGCGCCAGGTTGATGCGCGCGCCGACGTCGTAGCCCAGCGCCACCGCGTTGATCAGTTTAAGCCCCGATGCGCCGGCGCGCTCCGCCATGGCCAGGGCCGCGGGGACCACGGCGCAGCCCGGATGGAAGAAGGCAACCGGGTGGGAATCATCGGTTTCATCGGCGTGGGCGCACATGCCGCCGGCCAGGGAGGCAAGGCGCGCCGTGGTGAGGATGCCGGTCCCCGGCACCTGGGCCTCCTCGTTGCCGCCCTGGGCCGCCACATAGGCGGTCGCCAGGCGCCCCGGCTTGAGGCGCGTGCCCGAGACCATGGCGGCCAGGGTGTCCAAGATGTGGTGCTTGGTCTTGGCGGCCACGGAATCGGCCAGCGCGGCGGTGGCCGCCGCCGCCATATGGGCGCTCAAGCGCGCCATGGGCGGGCTGATCTGGGCCTGGGCGTCGGTCATTGGCGTGAAGCCCCGCGCCGTGCCGTCCCCAAGGTCAATCCCCCGACACCCGGCCTTGGGGCTTCATCTTGTTCATGAGCCGGTTCAACTGGCGGAACAGGAAGGGACCGAACAGGCCCATGATGGTGAGCACGAAGAACAGGTCGACGATCCAGCTTTCGAAGAAGCGGAGGAAATTATTGTCGAAGATGATCATGGCGCGCGACCAATTCTCTTCCACCAGGCGGCCCAGGATCAGGCCCATGACGAAGGGGGCGGGGCCGAAACCGTGGCGCAGCATGAAGAAGCCGAGAACCCCCGAGAGCAGCATCACCCAGACGTCGAACAGCGACTGGTTCAGGGCATAGGCGCCGATCATGGAGAACACGAACACCGACGGCCACAGGAACTGGCGCGGGATCAGGGTGATGCGCGCGAACAGCTTAGCCCCGGGTAGCCCGAGGATCAGGAACAGCACATTGGCGATGAACATCGCCGTGAAAATGGCGTAGACGAAATGCGGCGTGTTCTGAATGAGATAGGGTCCGGGCCGGAGCCCATGGACCATCAGGGCGGCGAGGATCACCGCGGTGGTGCCGGAACCGGGAATGCCCAGGGCCAGGGTCGGCACCATGGCGCCGCCGGTGGCGGCGTTGTTGGCGGTTTCCGGCCCGGCGATGCCCTCGATGGCGCCCTTGCCGAACTCCGCCTTGTTCTTGGACCAGCGCTTGGCCTCGTTGTAGCCGATGATGGCGGCGACGGTGGAGCCCTCGGCGGGCAGGACGCCGATGAAGGTGCCGATCACCGCCGAACGCGCCACGGTCCAGCGGATCAGCTTGAAGTCGGCCATGGACGGCAATTTGATGGCGATCGACTTGACCCGTTCCACCGCCGAGTCGAGCTTGCTGGACTGGTTGAGGAGTTCGGCCATGGCGAACAGCCCGATCAGCACCGGCACGAAGCCGATGCCCTCGATCAATTCCGGGATCGAGAAAACGAACCGCTCGACCCCGGTTGTCTCGTGAATGCCGATGGTCGCCACCAGCACCCCGAAGGCGCCGGCGATCAGGTTGCGCAGCGAGGACTTGCCCGAGATCGAGGCCAACATGGAAAGCCCGAACAGGGCCAGGGCAAAATATTCCTGGGGCCTGAAGCTGAGCGCAATCTTGGCCAGCATGGGTGTGGCGACGATGAAGATAAGCAGCGAGAACATGCCGCCGGCGACGGAACTGACGGCGGCGATGCCGAGCGCCCGGCCTGCCTCGCCCCGTTGGGCGAGGGGAAAACCATCGAGCGCGGTCGCCACCGCCGGCGGCGCGCCCGGCGTATTGATCAGGATCGCCGTGATGGACCCGCCGAAGGTGCCCGCGCAATAGAGCGCCGACATCATGGCGATGGCCGGGATCGGGTCCAGTTGCAGGGTGAAGGGCAGCAGCAGCGCCACGGCCAGGGTCGAGGAAAGGCCGGGCAGGGCGCCGACCAGCACGCCCATGATGACGGCCCCCAATATCAGCAGCAGATTATAGGGATCGAGGATAAGGGTGATCCCCTGAATGATCGGATCCATGGGCTCCCCTCAGTCCAGGATCGGCTCTAGGATACCGGGCAGGAAATGCACGTTCAGCGTCTCGACGAACACCAGCCGCACCGCCAGCGGGAAGATGATGGCAAAGGGGATGATGAATTTGAA
>JAPUGG010000042.1 GCA_027292975.1 Alphaproteobacteria bacterium
TCGGTGCGCGCCGTGATGCGGGTACGCGGCCCCGGCATGTCGCCGGGCGAGGTCTACATCCACAACGCACCCTATGACGGCGGCACCCATCTTCCCGATATCACCGTCATCCGCCCGGTTTTCGGAGCCCTTGGCTCGGAGGTGCTGTTCTTCGTCGCCGCCCGCGGCCACCACGCCGATATCGGCGGCAGCCATCCCGGTTCCATGCCGCCGGCCTCCACCTCCATCGACCAGGAGGGCGTGCTGTTCGAAGGCGAGCTTATGGTGGAGGGCGGCGTGTTCCGCGAGGACGCCATGCGCGCGCGACTCGGCGCCGGGGCCATGCCGGCCCGCAACCCCGACCAGAACATCGCCGACCTCAAGGCCCAGGCCGCCGCCTGCGCCCGGGGCGAAGGCGGGCTTTTGCGCATGGTGGAGATGTTCGGCATCAAAGTGGTGGAAGCCTATATGGGCCACGTTCAGGACAATGCCGAGGAAGCGGTGCGCCGGGTCATCGAGCGGCTGGCCGAAGGCAGCGCCAGCGTGACCTTGGATGACGGCAGTAAAATCCGCGTCACCGTGGCGGTCGACCGCCAAGGGCGCGCAGCCACGGTCGACTTCACCGGCACGTCGGCCATGTCCGCCACCAACTTCAACGCGCCCGAGGCGGTCTGCCGGGCGGCGGTGCTGTATGTCTTCCGGACCCTGGTCGATGCGCCCATCCCCATGAACGACGGTTGCCTCCGGCCGATCAGCCTGATCATCCCCGAAGGCTCCATGCTGAGCCCCAAGCCGCCGGCGGCGGTGGTCGCGGGAAACGTGGAAACCTCCCAATGCGTGGTCGATGCGTTGCTTCTCGCGGTGGGCCGCGCGGCGGCGAGCCAAGGCACCATGAACAACTTCACCTTCGGCGACGAGTCCACCCAGTATTACGAAACCGTCTGCGGCGGGGCCGGGGCCGGGCCTACCTTCCATGGCGCTGACGCCGTGCAAACCCATATGACCAATTCGCGTCTGACCGACCCGGAGGTGCTGGAATGGCGCTTCCCGGTGGTGGTGGAGAGTTTTTGCATCCGCAGAGGCTCCGGCGGGGCCGGGGTCTATCACGGCGGCGATGGCGTGGTGCGCCGCATCCGTTTCTTGACACCCATGCGCGCGGCGATCCTGTCCAACCGCCGCCGGGTGGCGCCGCCGGGGCTGGCGGGCGGCGGCGACGGCGCCAAGGGGGTCAACCGAGTGGAGCGGGCCGATGGCGGTGAGGAGGTGCTGGGCGCCACCGCCGAAATGGCCATGGGGCCGGGCGACGTGTTCGTGATCGAAACGCCGGGCGGCGGCGGTTACGGTCCGCCTGGGGGCGCGGATGAGGGAGATCCGCCAGAGGCCGGCCGGCAATAGCCTCCGCCGGCGGCATCGCTATCGCGCGCTGGGCGTGCCGTCTTCGGGTGGTTCGCGGTTGGTGGTGGGCTTGGCGCCGGGACCGTCCTCGGCGCCGCGCGCCAGGCGCTTGCGCGCCAACTCCGCGCCGGCTTTTTCCACCTCATGGCGTTGGGCGGCCACCTCGGCGCCGGTGCGCCCGAACCTTGCGCGATGCTCCCGCGCCCGTCTGGACTTCTCGTCGCGCTGGCGCTGCTTGCGGTACTGATTGAGGTTGACCACGTCAGCCATTGGTGAACGGCTCCTCTTTAATCCGCTACATATTAGGCGCGGTATCTTTAATCCGCCATATTTAATAGGTTCAATTAACGCAAATATCCGTTGGCGCCGCAAGTCCCGTGGGGTACTTCTCCACCGGTGCCCTCGCGGGCTCGCGCGCATCGCGCATCTAGAGCACTGGCCGGGAACAAGCACGTGAAGAAGATACTGATAGGGTTTCTGGCGGTCCTGGTTTTGGTGGCCGCCGCCGCCCTTATCGTGCCCAGCTTGATCGATTGGAACGCCTATCGCGCGGAGATCGCGGCCGAGGCCGGCAAGGTCATCGGCCGGACGCTTTCCATCGACGGCGACATCGACGTCGCATTGTTGCCCGCGCCCAAGCTGACCCTCGCCAAGGCGCGGCTTTCCAACCTTAAGGGCGCCGCCGATCCCGACATGGTGCGCCTTGCCGGCCTCGACCTTCGAATCGCCTTTTGGCCGTTGCTTTCGGGCAAGGTGGTGGTGCAATCGGTGGTGCTTCGGGGCGCCGATATCCGCCTCGAGAAGCTGGCCGATGGGCGGGAAAACTGGAATTTCAAGGAGCCGCGGCCCGCCGCGCCGGGCACCGATAGCGGGTTTGGCCAAGGCGGCGGCGCCGGGGATAGCATCAGCTTGGAGCAGGTGATCATCGAATCCGGCGCGCTGAGCTACCGCGATTCAGGGATTGGCACGGTCCAGCGGATCGATGGCATCAACGCGCGCATCGCCGCCGCCACCCTGTCCGGTCCCTTCGCCGCGCGGGGTGAATTCCGCATTTCCGGCGTGCCCATCGGTTTCGAGCTGCGGTCCGCCCGCTTCACCTCCGGCGCGTCCACCAAGGTGAGTCTGGAGGCCCGGTTCACGGACGCCAAGGCCAAGTTGAGCTATTCCGGTTTGGTGAGCGCCGGCGCGCCCAACTTCACCGTCACCGGAAAGATCAGCGCCCAAGGGCCCGATCTCGGCGCCTTGCTCAAAGCTCTCGGCCGCGCCGGCGGCGGCATTGGGGCGGGCCCATCGAAGCCAGGGGGCGCCCTGGCCCAACCCTTCACCCTGACCGCCGGGGTTACCGGCGGATCCGATGCCCTGTCCCTCACCGATATCGCCGCCGAGGTGGGCGGAACCCGGGTCAGCGGGGCGATAAACATCACCCCCGGCGCCGTGACCAATGTCGATGGCACCTTCAAGATCAACCGCCTCGACCTCGACCGCTGGCTCGCCGCCGCGGCAGGGAAGGGCGGCGCGGCCGGAAAGGGCGGCGCGGCCGGGCAGGGCGGCGCCAAGGCGGCCAAGATTGATTTTTCCCTGCCTCGTGATCTCAGGGTCTCCCTGGATGCTGGGATCGACGGAATCGTGTTCAGGAAGGGGCTGATTCGCGACCTCCGCGTCCGCATCCTGATGGAAAAGGGGGCGCTCGTGATCAAAAGCCTAAGCGCCCGTCTTCCGGGCAGTACCGAGGCGACGGTTTCGGGCCGGCTCAAGGTGAAAAAAGGCCTGCCGCGCTTCGATGGACGGGTGCGCCTGGATTCGAGCGATTTTCGGGCGGTGGTGCGCTGGCTGGGCGGCGACGACCGGGCGCTGCCCCGCGATCGTCTGCGCCAGGTGCGCTTCCGGGCGGGCCTGGGGTTCGAGCCCCAGCGCATGGAGCTCCACGACATTGATCTGCGCTTCGATTCCTCCAAGGTTACCGGTGGCTTGGTGGTGGCGCTCCGCCGACGGATCGCCATCGGCGCCCGGCTCAAGGTGGATCGGCTGAACCTCGATGCGTATCTGCCGAAAAAGGGTGGGCCGGCGAAAAAGGGCGCCCCGGAATCCGATGCCGTCGCCCCTTCCGCCCATGGCGGGTTTGCCGCGTTGGGCGCGTTCGACGCCAATTTCAACATCACGGTGGGCCGGGCAACCTATGGCGGCGAGCGCATCGACGGGCTGGCCATGGAAGGCACGCTGATGGGCGGCGATCTCAAGCTCCGCAAGCTGGTCGTCGCCAATTTCGCTGGCGCCCGGGTGGAAGCCAAGGGCGTGGTGCGCAAGCTCGATAAATCGCCGGCGCCCGATGTGACCCTGCGGCTCACGGCCAAGGACCCCAGCCGCCTCTTCCGTTTGGCGTCAATTCCGATCCCCGCCGCGGTGGCCAAGCTCCGCCCCTTGACCGTTCAGGGCCGCCTGATCTCCCAAGGGGCGCGCATCGGCATCGACCTCGATGTCGCGGCGGGCAAGATCAAGGTTGCCGCCAAGGGAACCCTGGCCGGCTTGGGCACGGCGCCGCGCGTCGATCTCGATTTCCGGGCAAGCCATCCCGATTTTGTGACCTTCGTGCGGCTCTTCGATCCCGGCTTTAGCCCCGAGATTCGCGTGCGCGGGCCCCTTGAAGTCTCCGCCAAGGTGGTTGGCGCGGGGCTCGCACTCAAGCTCGACAAGTTCGCCGCCCGGTTGGGTCAAACCCGGTTCAAGGGTACCGCCACCCTGCACCTTGCCGCCTCGCGGCCGGCCTTGAAGGCGGACCTGGAGGGCGCTGAGATCATCGTCGCTCATTTCCTCGCCGGCCCGGGCCGGCAATCGATAAAGACCAAGGGCAAGCGGACACGTGGGGGCGCGCGCCAGGCCGGCGGCGGGCCGCCCTGGTCCGAGGAGCCCATCGATCTTGAAATGCTCAAGCTGATCGACGCCGACTTGCGGATTCAGGCCCGCGCCATTACCTGGCGGCGCTGGCGGGTGGCGGGGCCGCGCCTCGACCTGACCCTGGACGACGGCCGGCTCGATATTCGCCGCCTCACCGGGACCATGGTCGGCGGCGCTTTCCGCATGACGGGAGGCGTGACCGCGCCCGCCACGGCAGGCGGCGCGGTGCGCACCCGGCTCGATCTCGAAATCTCCCGAGTGGACCTGAAGCAGGCGATGTTCAATGCCGCGGATATCGACATCGCCAAGGGAAAGGTGAATTTCAAGATGTCGCTGTCGGGCCGGGGGGCGAGCTCAAAGGCCATCGCCCGGTCGCTGGCCGGCTCCGGCTCCCTCAATGTCACCCAAGGCGCCGTCAGCGGCTTCGACCTGGCCCGGGTTAATCAAAGGATCGCCCGGCTCAACGACGCGGTTTCGCTGCTCACCCTGCTACAGACCGCCATGGCCGGCGGCACCACGCGGTTCTCCAGGCTCAGCGGGACCTTTGCGGTCAAGGGCGGGGTGCTGAGGTCCAACGACGTTTCGATCATCGCCGACGGCGGCACCGGGGCGGGCAGATTGATGGTCGATATGGGGCGTTGGTTGATGGACGGCGACGTGCGGTTCCGCCTGTCCGGCAACCCCCAGGCGCCGCCCTTCGGCTTGCGCATGAAGGGGCCGTTGGACGCGCCCCGGCGCATCATCAAGGCCAATGCCCTTCAGGCCTGGCTCGCCGAGCGTGCCGCCCGCGCGCTGCTCAATCAGTTCATAAGACGGCCGCCCCAAGACGGCGGCACCACGGACAGCGCCAGCCAGCCGCCCCCGTCTACCAAGGAACAGTTCATCAGGGGCATCTTCGACCTGCTTAGGAAATAGGCGAAGCGGCGTCTGCCTGGAGGCGGGAGAGCACGTAGAGGCGGAGCGCGCCCGACAGACTTGGCGGCTTTGCGCCGGGCGTCACCTGGGCCGTCCGGGCGCGGTCCACCGCCTCGATCAGCTGGGCAATACTGAGGCCGTCCTCACTGGCGGCGCGGCGGAGCTCTTGCCAGAACGCATCCTCCATGTAGACCGAGGTGCGATGGCCGGCGATGCGCACCGAATGGCGGCGCGGGGTCACTTGGGCGTGGCCGGGCCCGTTATAAAGATAGGATTTCGCCATTGGTCGGCGGCGTCTCGATGAGAGAGGCGAAAAAATTATTGCCCTTGTC
>JAPUGG010000043.1 GCA_027292975.1 Alphaproteobacteria bacterium
GTGGGATCGGCCCAGATTTCGAGCACCGTTTTATCGGGTCCGATCCCGGCAAGCGATAGTGCGACGGCGACATTCAAATTGGCGGGAAATCCCTTGGCGGCTTGGCGTGCCGTCCCCTGGAAAACACGCATGGGCTCCGTAATGCCCTCGATATCGATGCCGTTCTCATTCAGGTAGGGCGCGCCAAGCAGGCCTTCAATGGGCTTTCGCGTGATCATTCGGACCGAGTCGATCTTCCCTTCGGCCGCCGCCGAAACCGCATCGAGCCCGATCAACGCGCCCGTTGGGATTATGATTTGCCCGCCTGTTTGCTCGGCCAAGTCGATCAATTCCGGATGATCGAGCAGGGCGCCGCAACTCAGCACCATGATTTTCTTGCCGGCGCCAAGTACCGGCCGGGCAATTTCCGGCAACATCTCAGCCGGCGCGCATTCGACCACTAGGTCGGCGACTTCGGCCAGTTGGGAAAGCTCAAGCAAGGGGATATCGACACCGATATCCTTAAGCACCGCCCACGCCTTGTCCCTGTTGCGAACCACGACGGCGCAAAGATTTGCCCCGGGGATTCCGCCCTGAGCGAACTTTCGGACGAGGGTGGTGCCGATACTTCCGAGGCCGACGATGGCGATATTCATTTTGCCATGGGTTGGGAGTGTGGTTCAGACCGGGGCATGAGGGGCGAAGCGTTTTCTCGAGCGTGAAAGATTAGGGCAAATTCCGGCCAAATTAAACCAAATGACTGGGATTATTTTACCCCGTGGATAGGCGCGGGCGATCATGGCCTGTCGCTTTTCAGCACCACAGAGTCGTATTCGCGGGCATCGATGCATGCCTCGACAACCACCGGACCATCGGCGGCCAAGGCAGACTCCAGTTCCGTGCGCAACGCCGCAGCGCTGTGAGCGGTGCGCACCGGCGCACCGAAAATACTTCCGCCGCCGATGGTTCCGCCATGGCGCACCGGCGTGCCGTAAACCGGGATGCCCTTCTTTTCCTGCTTGATGCGGATCAAGGCCAGTTCGTTGTCGGTCAATAGGACAATGACGATGTTGAGGTTGTAGCGGACGGCGGTGGCGAGTTCCCCCGCGGTCATCAGGAATCCACCATCCCCCACCACCGTGCACACGCTAATGTCGGGACACATCAGCTTGGCGGCGATGGCCGATGGGATGCCGAAGCCCATGGTCGACCAACCGTTGGTCATGATCTGGAGCCCCGGCGCCGGCGTCGGCCAAAGCTGGCCGATGAGGTGGGTGTGGGCGCCCACGTCGCAGGTCATAATCCCGTCGCGGGGCAGCACTTCACGCAGCACCGCCAGTGCTCCCTTGGGTCCAAAACCCTGGTTTGACGGTCTCAGCTTGGCGAACATGGCCGATCGACGCTCCGCCATGGCGCCGAGGTCCCAGTCATTAGGCGAGGGCGGCAAAGCCAGAAGCGAACGGAGCGATGTCCTGATGTCGCCCACCGCGTCCACGGCTAAGGTATAGGCGTCCCGGTCGATGTCGGCCGGCTCGATGTCGAAGCTGACCAGCGCCGCCCCTTGGGGCAGCCAGGATTCGTAGTTGAACTCGACCGGGTCGTATCCCACGCCGATGACAAGGTCGGCTTGCCGATGGGTTTCGCCCACCATGTCGCTAAGCGCGTGGAACAGGACACCGGCGTAGGACGGGTCGCCTTCACCCAGCATTCCCTTCGCCATGGGCGTCAGCACCACGGGGATCTTGTGCAACTGGGCGAGGGCCTGGATTTCCTTCTGCACCCGGGCATGGACGGCGCCGAGGCCGACGGCAAGAAGCGGCTTGCGCGCGGCGGCGAACAAATCCTGCGCCTCCTCGACCAAAACCGGGTCCGCGGCGGGCGGCGGCGGCGGGGGCACGAAAGCGAGGTCTTCGGTCGCCGCCGTCTCCCCCGACATTCCCACCGGGAGGCCCACGTGGACCGGCCCGGGCCGCCCGTCCAGCGCCACCTGGGCCGCGTCGAACAACACCGATTTGACCGAATCTGCGCTAAGGCGGGTGGTCTTCTTGGTCAGCGGTCCGAACAGCGCCTGGTGATCGATGCCCATTTGGGTGGTGCGCCCGCGCATGGGCGAGGGAATTTCATCGGTGAAGGCGATCATCGGCGAACGATCGAGCAGGGCTTCGCCGACCCCGGTGGCCAAGTTGGTGGCGCCGGGCCCGAAGGTGCCGAAGCAGACCCCCGGTGCGTCGCCCATTCGCCCGCAGACATCGGCCATCATGCCGGCGGCCCCTTCGTGGGTGGTCAGGATGAACTCCATGCCGTCGGCCGCGCGCAGGGCTTCCATGTAGTCGATCCAGCCGCCGGAAGGCACCCCGAAGACGTACCTGACGCCGAGCGCCCCGAGGGCATCGACCAGTTGAACGGCAACCGTCTTATCCTTGGATATCGCTGCTTGGGGGACACTCTCGGCCACGGCCATTCCTGTTTCAAAGCCGCGAAGTTATTCGAAACTCGCGTGCTCACGCGTCCGGCCGGCACCTTCGCCGGCTATTTCGTCCAGCGACACGATATTCTCGGCCCCGGGGCCCTTTAGGCCGAAAAATCGGCTCATGCGCTGATAGACGACCTCGTGGCGGAACGCCGGCGTCTGGCCCTCGAACATTTTGAAAAAAATCGACGACGGGTCCGGCCAGGTGCCTTGGGGATGAGGATAGTCCGCGCCCCAGACCAAAATATCGCGCAAGATGTTGTCCTCATGGCTGATCATTTGCGCAGCGATTGCATCTTCCTCGAAAGTTACAATCGCTTGGCGCCTCAGGTATTCGCTCGGCAACATGTCGAGACCGGTGTCCTTGAACAGCCCCGGCCGTTCCTCCGCCTGACGATCCATCCAGTAGATGAGGAACGGCACCCATCCGGCGCGGCACTCGGCGAACAGCACCTTCAGCCCCGGGTGTCGTTGCAACGCGCCGCAATAGGTGATGTCGGCCATGGGGCGGGCCAGGGAGAACGGCGCGCAGGAGAAATACGCCATGCGCTCGCCCCGGTCCACGGGCGGGATGGTGGATTTCACGTTGCCGCCGATGTGGGCCGAGAACACCACCCCGGTTTCCGCGAAGGCTTCCCAGGCCGGCTCCCACATTTCGTGGAACAGGGGCTCGGGCCCGTCGAAGGGCACGAACTCGGCCGCCTTGCACCCCATGGCGGCGAGCCGGCGAATTTCCCCGGGCACCGAAGGGGGGTCGAACACCGGCAGGTTGGGCAGGATCATCAGCCGGTCGGGATCATGGGCGTTGAGCTCCATCACCCAGTCGTTGTAAACGCGGTAAACAACGTGGCGCAATTCCGGATCGTCGATGTCCCATTTGCGGGTCTGGCCGAAACCGATATATCCGTAAACGTTGCCGAAATCCAAGTGTTCGAGAAGAAGCTCGGGATCCGCTGGCGGCAGTGAACCTTCAGGGATTCGCGCGCCTGAGCGGCCGAAAAATTGGTCGAGCAGCCTGGCGTTATCCTTGCCGTCCGCGGTGCCGCCGTCGCGCCCGCCGATGATCTTTCCCTCGATGGTCCAAAGCTCGGCGCCGTCCACATCGACGACTTTGGGCGCGGAATCCTTAAATTTGGCCGCGACCCGGTCTTGCCACAACTCGCGCGGCACCCAGCGCTGATCGAGGTGATTATCGGCCGAGTTGTATTTGTACATCACCATGGTGGAACTCCTGGCAAACCGCACGCCACGGCGCCGGGTGCATCGAAGCCAACGAAACTAGGGGTCTCAAATCTTGTGTCGATGTTCCCAGCCGAGGTGGGAGACATCGATAATGACGCCATTGGGATCGCGGAATTTCTCTTCGTAGAACGACGTCGGCGCGTCGCCGGTGGGCCGCCCCATGAAGTATTTGCCGCCGGCTTCCTCGATCTTTATTTCGGCCTCCCGCAGTTCATCGACCTTGAAACCGATGTGGTGAAGCCCGACAAAATCCTTGCCGCGTTCGTCCTCCCCTTCCACGTAGCCGGCGCTCTCGTCGGTCTTGAATTTCAACAGTGCCACCGTGATCACACCGTCGGTCACGAAGACCCCCGTCGCCAGCGAAGAATCGGTGGTGCCGACGCGCTCCATGTCGAACGCCTCACAATAGAATTCGGCGATCTTGTCGGGATCGGGAACCGACATCGCGATATGTCTCAGCTTGGCCATTGCTTCTCCTCCCCTAAGCGGTTGCGCCGCCGCCAATGCCGCGCCGCGGGCCTGCGGCCGGACTAGGTTGGCGGCCCGTCCACGCGCCGGTTGCCTTACGGTCCATATTATAGCTTGGTCGTCCCATAAGGCAGAACAATTTGACAGCCGGCAAGGCCTTGACATTTATTCCACTTCCCGCGGCATTCGCGACGGCGCGCGCGCCGAGCCACAGCGCAAAATCATCCCGGTCAAATGGTTCAATTTGGCCGGATAATGCTCTAGACTTTCTACCAAAATCGCGGGCAAGCGTGGCGGCCTTGGCGGTTGATGCGAATCCAACCGCGGTATAAACCGGGGAAAAAACAGGGGGCAGGGATGAACGAATCGAGCGAACCGAAGTTTCTGTTCGACACCTATCTCGACTGGGCGGCGGGGGAAGGCGTCCCCGTCATCGAGGATTTCGCGGTCGATCTGCACAAGGTAGAGACCGCGCCTTGGGCGCGGTTCGGCACCGACGGCGCCATCGTCCATCTGGCCGGGCGCGGCGATTTCGTCTCGCTCTTTCTGATCGACCTGCCGCCGGGTGGTGCCAGCGTCCCTCTGTCGCATCTCTTCGATGAGGTGTTTTTCGTCCTGTCCGGTTCCGGCAGCGCATCCATCGACGCGAAGGACGGTGCCCAGCACAGTTTCGAATGGGGCACCAATTCCCTGTTCTCGCCGCCGTTGAATGCACGCTACCGCCTGTTCAACGGATCGGGCAGCGAACGGGCCCGCCTGGTCGCCTGTACCGATTTCCCAATTCTCCTGAACATTTTCCACAACGAGGATTTCCTGTTCGAAAATCCCTTTAAATTTCCCGAGCGGGAGGGCAAGGCGGACTATTTTTCCGGCGACGGCGATTTCATCCCCATGCGGCCGGGCCGTCACATGTGGGAAACCAATTTCGTGCCCGACCTTGCCGCCTTCGAGCTCAAGGAATGGGAGCAGCGCGGGGCGGGAAGCTCCAACATGAAGTTCATCCTCGCCGACAACGTGATGCACGCCCATAGCTCGGAAATGCCCGTGGGGTCGTACAAGAAGGCCCATTGGCATCATCCCGGGGCGCATGTCATCTGCATCACCGGATTCGGCTACTCAATCCTGTGGTACCAAGGCGACCAGGATTACGTACGCCACCCCTGGCATCATGGGGTGGTATTCGCGCCGCCCGACCGCATGTTCCATCAGCATTTCTGCACCTCCCCGGTGCCGGCGCGCTACCTTGCCCTCAGCTGGGGTTCCATCCGTTATCCCCTGATGCAGCAGAAGAAGGATCTCAGAATCAACGTCGACAAGGACGTCAAGGAAGGCGGCCGGCAGATCAATTACGAGGATCAGGATCCCCGGGTTCACCAGATGTTTCTAGAGGAGCTTGCGAAGAACGGGGTGAAGTCGCAAATGGGCAAGTATTTCGACGAGGCGGCGATCATAAAGGCCGCGGAGTGACCCTCAGACAAAGGGAGCCCGTGGAATTTGTGGTGCCGGCAAGTGCTCTGGGTGGAAACGGAGCGCTTTCCGGCCAAATCGAACCATTTCATGGGATAATGCCCTAACCAGGCATGAGCGGCACCAATCATTTGTTCGGCGAGATCCGCCACCGGGCCCCCGATGCGGCCAAGACGTTCCTGGAGGCCGCCGGCGGGATAAGCTTGGGCTA
>JAPUGG010000044.1 GCA_027292975.1 Alphaproteobacteria bacterium
GGCCTTCGTCGATGACGGCGGCTATGGCCGGCAAGATTTCTGGGACGCCGAGGGATGGAAATGGCGCCAGGAGGCCGGCGCCGAGCATCCCGTGTATTGGCGGCGCCATGGGCCGGGCGATTGGCTGGCGAGACGTTTCGAACTGACCACGGCGCTGCTCCCCGACGAGCCCGTAGTTAACCTCAAATGGTATGAGGCCGACGCCTATTGCCGCTGGGCCGGGCTGCGCTTGCCGAGAGAAGTGGAATGGGAGGCGGCGGCCCTCGGCGAGACGGCGGCCGACGGCACGCTGTCGGCGGCCAAGAGGCGCTACCCTTGGGGCGAGGCGCCGCCGGATCCCTCGCGCGCCAACCTGGACGGCCGGGCGCTGGGGCCGGTCGACGTGGCGGCGCTGGCGGCCGGCGACAGCGCTTTCGGTTGCCGCCAGATGCTCGGCAACGTCTGGGAATGGACGGCCGACACCTTCACCGCCTTCCCGGGCTTCTCGGCCGACGCCTACAAGGAATATTCGACCGTGTTGTTCGGCGAGACCAAGGTGCTGCGCGGCGGCGCCTGGACGACCCGCGGGCGGATGATCCACGGCACCTACCGAAACTACTTCGAGGCCTGGCGGCGGGACGTGTTCGCCGGCTTCCGGACCTGCCAGGCGGCGGCCTAGGCCGCCGTGAAAGGCGGGTCCACCGCGGCATCATTCCCTCAGATCAGCCTCGCGTTGGTTGTAACATCATCGTCCCATGACAGGTGCCGGTTCTGATCGATTCACCCGGCCCGTTCACTTGACTTTGTGAAACCGTTGATATCCAGTGCGGAGGCGGCGTGAAGGTCCCTGGCTGATCGCCGGCACGGGGGAAATATGGAAATCGACATGCTTGGCATGGCCCTCAAGGCCGCCGAAATCATGGCCGATCCCACGCGGTTGGCTTTCTTGGCGTTGGGCGTGCTCATCGGCTTGGTGCTCGGCGTCATACCCGGCCTTGGCGGGTTGGTCGGGCTGTCGCTGCTTTTGCCATTCACTTTCAATATGGATCCCTACACGGCACTGGCTTTCCTGATGGGTCTCCAGGCGGTGGTGGTGACATCGGACACGATTCCCGCTGTTTTGTTCGGCGTCCCGGGGACCGTGGGATCGGCGGCGACGATCCTCGATGGCTATCCCATGGCGCGCAACGGCGAAGCCGGACGGGCGTTCGGCGCGGCCTTTACCGCTTCGGTCATCGGCGGCTTGTTCGGGGCGCTGTTGCTTGCGTTGAGCGTGCCGATCCTGCGTCCCTTGCTGTTCTACATCGAGACGCCGGAGGTGCTGGCCTTCGTGGTGTTGGGTCTTTCCCTTGTCGCGGTGTTGAGCGGGAGCACGCCAGTCAAGGGATTGGCCGCCGGATGCATCGGTCTCATGATGGCCACCGCCGGCGATGATTCCCAGACCGGGACTCTGCGTTGGACGTTCGATTCGATGTACCTGTTCGACGGGTTCAACGTGGTGCCCATCGCACTGGGCCTGTTCGCCCTTCCCGAACTGGCGGATATGGCGATCAACAGAAAATCCATAGCCGGCGACAACCGCGGCGGCACGCGCAAACAGCAAATCCAGGGAGTTTTCGATGTCTTCAAGCATTGGTATTTGGTGATCCGATGCTCGGCCATTGGCGTGGGGCTGGGTGCCATCCCCGGCATCGGCGCTTCGGTCATCGATTGGATCGCCTACGCTCATGCCATAAAGACCGAAAAGAACGCCAGTTTGACGTTCGGCAAAGGGGATGTCCGGGGCGTCATCGCATCGGAGAGTTCCAATAACGCAAAAGAGGGCGGCGCGCTCATTCCAACCATCGCCTTCGGCGTGCCGGGAACCGCGTCCATGGCGCTGCTCTTGGGGGCCTTCCTGATTCACGGGTTGAACCCCGGCCCGGATATGCTCACCAAGCACCTCGACGTCACCTATACCCTTGTCTTTTCCATCGCCATCGCCAACATAATCGGCGCCGGAATTTGTTTCGCCTTCGCCGACCAGTTGGCGAAGATCGCCCTGGTCCGCATCGGAATTCTCGCCCCCGTCATCATCGCGATTACCTTTGTCGGCGCTTTCCAGGGCTCCAAGGAGTGGGGTGATCTGTTTGTGCTGCTTGGCCTGGGTATGGTGGGCTGGACCATGAAACGGCTGCGCTGGCCGCGCCCGCCGCTGATCCTCGGATTTGTTCTCGGCGATATATTCGAAAACAGCATGTTCATTTCGGTCGAGCGCTACGGGTACGAGTGGCTGACCCGCCCCATCGTCATGGTCCTGTTCGCGGTGACGCTGTACGGATTGTTCGCCCCGGGCCTGAAGTCCTACCTGGCCAAGCGCCGGGCGCGTCAGACCCGGTCATCGGCGCGGTTCCAATTCCAGAAGCCCAATGCGGACCCGGTCTTTAGCTTGGTTCTACTGATCGGGTTCGCCGTCACTCTCTACGTTTCGTCGGGATGGGATTTTGGCGCCAAGCTGGTGCCCCAAGTGATCGGCTGGGCGGCCGTGAGTTTGACTGGTTATCTCTTGGTGACCAGGCTATTTTTCGCCGAAGAGCCTTTTAAACTCGCGCCCGACATGGCAAATATTCCAGGGTCGGAAGCGACGCAAAAACAAGATGTGCACTTCGATATCACCGCCGATTATGGTGACTTGCAACCGAACACCATTCTCGGGCGCGCCATTGTCTATTTCGCCTGGTGCCTGTTTTTCCTCGCCGCCGCCGCCGTGGTGGGCCTGCTGCCGGCGATGCTGCTGTATCTGATCGGCTATATGAGGTTCGAGGGGAAGGAAAGCTGGAAAACGACGTTGGCCGTTGCGGCCCCGGTCTGGGGGCTGTCGTACATCTTGTTCCATAAAATATTGTTCATCCCCTGGCCGCAAGCCTTGCTGGGAGACTGGCTGCCGGCCCTCAGGTCGTCCAATTGGCTCAATTTGCTGTGAACCGTAGGAGCGGACCGGCAAGGGAAAGGCGCCCCTTTGGAGGCGCCTTAATCCCAATTTCCTGGGTTAGGGGGATTACTTCTTTTTCTTGAATCCGAGATAGGCCCGCAGCTTGGCGATGATCGGCTCCGGCGTGGCGAAGGCCGCCTTGGCCAATTTTTCGATCTGTGCGCCGGATATGGGTTCCACCCGTGCCCGCTTGCTCTTGGCAGAGGCCAGGAAGTCCTTGTCGGCCATGGTCGCGACAAACGCTTTGCGCAGCGCCGCCACCCGGTCCTTGGGAACGCCCGGCGGGAGATAAAATCCCATTCCCAGATGCTCGCTGAGTTCGATGAAGGTCAGCATCTGCTTGTCATCGGCTGATTTAAGCAGATCACGCAGATGGGGCGTATTGGGCAGCGCGGGGATTTTCGGACCGTATTGAACAAGCTGAATGATCTTTTTTTCCTTCAGCCATTTTTGCTTCACCGTCGTCCAGCCGGTCCAATAATTCATCCGGCCGTGCACTTCTCCGGTTTCCATGGCCTTGTTGATCGGCGCGCCGCCCTTATAGCCGCGGATGATCTTGAATTTGGTACCGAGAGTCGCGTTCATGAACTTCGGCAGAATATAGGTCTCCGACCCGAAACCGGTCGAGCCCATGATGATCGACGTTTTTTTCGCCTGCTCGATCGTTTTGGCCGGAGAGGTATGCCAGACGGTTACCACCGCCGGACGCGGCGTGATCGAACCCAGCCAAATGAACTTGGCGGCATCGTACTTCGCGCCCCGCAACATCGGCGCGAGAACCGACGGTGACAGGATTTGCCCGACGCCGGTTCCGTCCTTTTTCGCCTTGTTGTAGACCCAGGATGCGCCCTTGGTGCCGCCCCCGCCCGGACGGAACTGGCAAATTACGTTGGGTTTTCCTGGTATGTGCTTGCCCCAATGGGCCGCGAAGAGGCGGCAATACAAACCCAACGAAGCCCCGGCGCCACCGGACACTGTGATGGATACGGTCTTGCCGGAATAAAAATCGGCGGGTGCCGCAATTGCCGGTTGCGCCATGAGCCCGCCGACGCCTAGGGCGGCCGACGATGCCAATGAAATCAAACTTACAATTTTCATAATCCCTGTCTCCCTGATTTATTTTTTGTGATCTATCGGGTAATTCTAAACACAAATTCGAAGATGTCACCGGGCTAATTTCAATTTTCGAATGCCGGGACGGCCAACCGCGATCCTCACTGGGCCGCCAATGTCGCGTTCTCTGCCTTGTACGCTTCGACTTCATCTTCGACTACGGTGCCCTTGAAGAAAGCGGGATTCATTCCGGTATGCATCCCGACGACGTTGCCATAGGTGAAGTCGCGGAAATCCGCCTCGGTGATGAGCCCATGATCCACCATCTCGTGCGCCTCCGCCAACACGCGTGTCATATCGGGCACGTCCCAATGGCCGATGTCTGATCCGAAAATGGCGTTCAGCCGGGCACCATGGTGGTTGAGCAAGGTGTCGAAGGCGACCGCGTTCAAGCGGTCGTCGCCCTCGCACCCGAAGTAAAAATTGGCATCAAAGATGTCGCGGATGTCCTCTGGTTTTTCCACCCCGGTGGGCGCGAAATCATCGACCTCC
>JAPUGG010000045.1 GCA_027292975.1 Alphaproteobacteria bacterium
GGCCGATCAGGGGCCGCGGCAAGGAGCATCTTGCCGTCAGCGAAGCGCGGCTCGTTGTCCTGCGCCGGCTGTGGCTCAGGGAGGTCAACGCGATGATGGAGGGCAAGCCGTTGTGCGACTGGCGGATTCCCGAGGAGCCCCTGTCCGGGGGCCACCTCGACAACAACGGCACGGAAGTGGTCTAGAGCGCCGGCATCAGGCCCCGGGACCGGAGGAATGCCATCATCAGGGCGTCGAACCCGCCCGGGTCCTCGATGCAGCAGGCGTGGCCGGTGCCGGCCAGGATCTCGTGGGTCCCGTCGGGCACCAGTTCCGCGGTCTTCTTACCGGCCGGCAGGGAATGATCGAATTCGCCGTTGATCACCAGAACCGGCATTTTCATGTCGCCGAGCCTGGGCGTCGTGTCGGTGCCGTTGCCGGCATGGAAGACCTGGGCGATGGCCTCGCCCTCGAGGCGCGGCTGGCGCTCCACCCACAGGTTCAGGATATAGGCGCCGAGCTTGGTCCCGGGGAAATCCTCGGCCACCAGCATTTTCAGGTGCTTGATGTGGTAATCCTCGAGGTCCGAAGTGTAGCCCTCCACGCGCTGCATGTAGCGCTCCGACACCCCGGAATTGCCGCCCACGAGCACCAGCGCGGCGAAGGTCTCGGGATGGTCGAGGCCGAGGTGAATGGCGATGCCCGAGCCCACCGAACAGCCGCCGAGCACGGCCTTCTCGATGCCGAGGTCGCCGAGCACGCCCATCACGTCGTCGCACATGTCTTCTTCGGTGTACGGCGTGGTGATCTTGGCCGAGCGCCCGTAGCCCCGGATATCCACGCTGACCACCTTGAACCAAGTGGAGAAATGGGCGGCCTGGTAGAGCCAAAGATCGTGATCGAAGGGATTGGCGTGGACCAGCACCAGGGCCGGGCCGTCCCCGGTGACCTCGTACCAGATATCGACGCCGTTGGAAGTGCTTTTCGGCATGGCCCAAGTCTAGAACATTCGGCCGCCGGCGCAAGGCGGGCCGGGGCCTATTCCGCCGGCTGCGCGGCGGTGTCCCCGGCCTCTTCGGGCTGTTTCCCCTCGGTCCTGAGCTTCCAGGCCAGAAGCGAAAGCAGGGGCGGAATGATCAGCAGGGTCAGCAAGGCCGAAAGCGAAAGCCCGCCGATGACGACCGAGCCGAGACCACGATAAAGCTCCGATCCCGCACCTGGCAACACCACCAAGGCCAACATGCCGAACACGGTGGTGAGCGTCGACATGAAGATGGGGCGGATGCGGGTCTTGGTCGAATCCAGGATCGCCTCCTCCGGTGTCATTCCGTGGGCGCGGACATTTTGGACCGTGTATGTGACCAACAGGATGGCGTTGTTCACGACCGTCCCGATGAGAATGATGAATCCCAGTATGGTCAACATGTCCAGTGGCTGCCGGTCCGAAGCCGGCAGGACGACGGTGTTCAAAACCCACAATCCGAGCATGCCGCCGGCCGTCGCCAACGGCACCGACAGCATGATGATCAAAGGGTAAAGGAAGCTTTCCAGGATCACCGCCATGACCAGGAAAACGATGACGAGCGCCACCAGCATGTCGAACTTCAGGGCATTCCATGCCTTGTCGAGATGGTCGGCGGCGCCCGACAGGCGGATCTTGACGCCTTCGGGAAGGCCTTCGGCGCGCATGGGCTTGACCACCTCTTCGCGCAGACGTTTGATGGTGGTTTCAAGCGGGATCAGCTTCGATGGCCGGATTCGGATCTGCACGTAACGGGTGCGCTCAAGATGCCAGACCTGGGTGGGCCCCGCCGTGACCTTGACCTCGGCGAGAGAGGACACGGGAACGATGCGCCCGTCAGGTGTCACCACCGGCAGATCGTTGATTCCCTGGGTTTCCGTGACCATATTATCCGGACCGGTCAGCGACAGGTCGATGCGGCGGTTGCCTATGGTGATCTCGGCGATGCGGATGCCGTCATTGAAGGCGTCGATGGTCTGGGCGAGGTCGCGTGCCGAGAGCCCCGCATCGGCGAGGCGCAACTGGTCGGGAATGATCCTGATCTCCGGAGCGCCGAGCTCGAGGCCCGGGCGTGGGCGTGTGCGATGCCCTTCGCTGCGGGGCAGCACATCGCGGATGATCTCATCGGCGCGCCGGGCGACCTCGATATTGACTTCGAGATCGGGGCCTGAGATATCGAAACGGATCGACCGCGATCCACCGATGCCCCGGGAAAAGAGGGAGGACTGGCGGACGGAAGCGCGGGTGCCGGGTTCCTTGAGGACCGGCTTTTCGATCAAGTCCTCCAATTCGCCGGCACGGGCAGGGTCGACGGCACTGGCTCCGACGAAGGCCCGGTCGGCACGGGCAACGAAGAAGAAATGCTTGATCTTGGGGGGCTCGCCGGGCTTGGACTCCGGGCCCGATACACTGGCCCAATGGGGCCTGACAGCCTTTTCGATCTCTTCGGCGACCTGTTTCATGGTTTTTAGGTTGTAACCCGGCGGCGGGCTGATGTGGCCCCAGACGAAATTGCGGTTGCCGGTGGGCAGGTAATCCAAGGGCGGCATCGCGTAATAGGTAAACGCGCCCGTTCCCAAAACTACGATGAAAACCACAACCAGCGCCGCGAGCTTGGAGCGAACGACGATACCGGTGAAGCCCATGATCACCCGGACGAACCAACGGGCGAAATGATCGATCCCCGGGATTCCAAAGCGGCCTGCGCCGCCCTTTCCGACCGTGGTCAGCAATTTCCTAGACAACGCCGGGATCACCGTCACCGAAACGATCAGCGATAGCATCACGGCAACCGACAGCGCCACGGCGATGTCGCGGAATAGCTGGCCCACCTGAAGCTTCAGC
>JAPUGG010000046.1 GCA_027292975.1 Alphaproteobacteria bacterium
GGGTCGCGCTGGAGGCCCTGCTGGTAGAGTATTATGACCTTTTAGTCGCGCAGCCAGTCGTGATGGCGGCTGGTGATGCAGGCCCAGGAGTTGTTAGCCCGCCCCTCGGTCTCGCCGCGGACCATGGCGAGGTCGATATCGCCGCCGCCGGGGTAGCCGATGATGACCCGGTACTTGAAGCCCAACAGGTTCTTCAGGAAGATCGCATCGACCGTCGATGAACTGCCCATGCCCGATGACCCGACGATGAGCTCGTACTTCAGCAGGTCCTGCCATTTCTTGACCTTTGAGGTGTGCCAGGCCTGGGCGACGGCGACGAAGCGCGCCGGGGCGCCGATCCAGTTGAACTTGGTCGGGTCGAACCTGATGTTCTTGCCGCGGCCCTTGTTGCCATAGAACATCGGCGCCATGGGCACCGACATCAGCGAACCCATGGTCTCGGTGCCGTCCTTAGGCGCCTGGTTGTACATGTAGTTGGCCCCGACAATACCGCCGGCGCCAGTCTTGTTCTTGGCGAGCACCCTGGGGTTGCCCGGGATATGCCGGCCCACATGCCGCGCGCCAAGGCGGTTCATCAGGTCGACCGACCCGCCCGAGCCCGACGTGATGTAGTGGATGATCCGCTTGCCCTGGTAGAACGGTTTCGCCGACTGGGCGGCGGCATGGGACGCCATTGCCCCGGCCACCAGGGCCAGCGCACCGGCCCCTAATGCAAATGATCCAAGTTTCATCTCTTGTCCTCCCTGTCCTGTGGTGAGGCGGCCCGGCCTCCCGGCCTTAGGGCCGCGTATCCTTAGACCGCGCGACGACCGCGCGCCGCGTCCCGGTTTCGTCCCGGGATCGTCTTTATAAGCCCTTGGTACGGCCTTGGAGGAAGTATAGACGTAAGTTCCCCGGGTGGGTCAACACCCACACGCGCCCATGCGGATGAGCATGAACATGAATAGCGCGGCAAGGCTCTCGGCGGACAGCGGCTATTGGGCGGCGGGAACCTTGGGCAGGTGCCGGGCGAAGACTTCCAATGACTGCCTGAGGGTGCGGTCGGGATCGACGGTATCGCGCCGCTCGGCGGCAAACGGCGTCTTTTCCAGGACCCGGTAGAGCTCGCCCGCGGCGACGTGGAAATTGGCCGTGAGCCCGGCACTCTCCATGGTCTTGGCGATCTCCTTCATCTCGCCGATATAACGCGCCGAGACCGCCGGCAGCTTGGGCACCACGGCTTCCATGCGCTTGTAGAACTGGGGCTGGCTGATCGCCAGTTCCTGGTGGAGTTCATCGGCGACGCCGAGGGATTGGGCGGCGATCAACACCGCCGTGTGCAACGCGCTGGTCCCCTTGGTGATGGCCGCGTAACACATCTTGACGGCGACCCCGCGGCCGATCTCCGGCCCGCATTGGCGCACCTCGATGCCGCGCCCGTCGAGACCGTCCATCAGGCCGGCCTCGGCGCCGCTTACGAAGAACCGCGTGGGGTTTGATTTGCCCGGCGGATTGCCGACGATGCCGCCGTCGATGTAGGGCGCGCCGGCGCCTTCGATCAGTGCCTGCATATGGCGCGCGGTTTGCGGCGCCACCGCGTTCATATCCGCATAGGGCGGGGTCAGGCCCGACGATTCCATCGCCCCCGCCACTTTCCGGGCGGTGGCCGGGGCGTGTTCCGGCGGCATGATGGAGAGCACGATTTCCGCCTCGCCCAGCAACGCCTCGAGATCGGGCAGATCGCGGAAACCGGCCGCCGCCGCCCGCGAGAGGGTGGCTGCGCTGCGCCCGGCCAGGCAGGTCACCACATCGAGGCCACTATGGGAAAAGGCCTTGCCCACGGCGGCGCCCATCTCTCCGGGCATGAGAAGTGCTACTGTCTTGAACGCCATGGCGCCTACCCCTCCCTAGAGCAAATTCCGGCCATATTGAACCATTCGGCCGGGATGAGTTTACCCCAAGGCAAGAGCAAATTCCGGCCAAATTGAACCATTTGACCGGCCCATCCCCCGGCCCCTACACTTGCGCCGGTTCATCGACGAGGCAGGATGGGTGAATGGCGGAAACAACCGATTGCGTAGTCATCGGCGCGGGCGTCATCGGCCTCGCCTGCGCGCGCGAGATGGCCTTGGCGGGCCACGAGGTGGTGGTCATCGAGGCCGAGGACACCATCGGCATGCACACGTCTTCGCGCAACACCAGCTGCATTCACGCCGGCATCAACTACGTTCCCGGCAGCCTCAAGGCTAAGCTCGTGCTTCGCGGCAAGGAGCTTCTCTATGGATTCTGCCCCCAACACGGCGTCGGCCACCGGCGCTGCGGCAAGCTCATGGTGGCGCTGGACGAAACCGGCGCGATGGAGCTGCCCAAGCTCAAGGCCAATGCCGAGACCAACGGGCTCGACGATTTGGAATTCCTCGAGCCCGCCCGGGTGCGCGAAATGGAGCCCGAGTTGCGGTTCCACACGGTCCTCTATTCGCCGTCGTCGGGCATCATCGACGCCCATGAACTGATGCTGGCGCTGCTGGGCGAAGCCGAGGATAACGGCGCGGCGCTGGCGCTCTCGAGCCCGGTGCTGGGCGGCCGGGTGGTAGGCTCCGGGGTGGAGATCGACGTCGGCGGCAAACAAGCGACCACCATCCGATGCCGCATAGCCATCAATGCCGCGGGGCTGGGCGCCCAGAAGATCGCCGCCGCCATCGACGGCGTCCCGCCCGCCACCGTCCCGGCCCAGGTGCTGTCAAAAGGCATCTATTTCGTCGCCGCGTCCAAGCGGCCGTTCAGCCACCTGATCTATCCGCTGCCGGGCGAGCACGCCAATGCGGTCCATGTCAGCCCCGACATCGCCGGTGCCGTGCGTTTCGGGCCCAATACGCTGCCCACCGATCACGTGGATTATTCCGTGGACGAGAGTTACGCGCCGTTTTTCTACGACGCCGCGCGGCGCTTCTGGCCGGCCATCGAAGACGGCGACCTGGTGCCGGGATGGGCCGGCGTGCGCCCCAAGACCAGTAATGCGCGCGCTTCGCGCAACGATTTCACCGTCCACGACAAGACGGTCCACGGCGTCCAGGGGCTGGTCAACCTCTACGGCATCGAATCGCCGGGCCTGACCTGTTCCATGGCCATCGCCGAACACGTCGCCGGCCTGGTCGAGGCCGCCTGAGCCCCGGGCGGGACCGGGATATGCTGGAAGCGCTCTATCTGGTCATCGGCCTGATGATCGTCATGGCGCTGATCCCCGTCATCACCATCGTGTTCCTCGCCCTGGCCATCGTCAAACGCTTCGTCATGCGCTGGCACGACCCGGTTGAACGCTACCGCTTCCGGGTGCGCCTCGGCGGCAACGTCGCCTATTTCGTGGCCCTGCTCAACGCCATGGCGGTGATGTATTACTTCATCGCCTCCGGCCTGCCCATGGGGGCGCGCTTCGAGCCCTGGGTTTCCACCATCTCCCTGCGCCTGCCCGAGGGCTGGTACCTGGCGACGGCAATGGCCTTTTTGTTCGGCGGTTTGTTTTTGAAGATCACCCGCTCGCCCTTTGCCGCGGCCTTTCTCGGGGTGCTCTTCTTGGCCCAGATCACCATGGAACTGGCCCCGACGATATTCGCCCTGGCCCAGGATCCCGGCTTGTTCGCCCGCTTCTTCGAGGAAATCCAACGCATGCACCAAGGCTATCAGCAGGTCGGCGGGATCCCCAAGACGGTCATGGGGACGGTGCTGGCCGGGCTGGTCTATGGGCTGGCGCTCCAAGCCACCTACTACGTTTTGGCCGTGACCGCCTTCGGAATCGCGCTCCAGGGAGCGCTCGGGCTCCGCGCCTTGGGTCCCGCGTGGGAGCGGGAGCGCCACCACCCCCTCGACGATAGGGATATGATCACGCCGCGCCGGCCCTAGTCGGGCTTGGCTCGGCCGGGCGCCGGTTCTTCCAGGGAGGCAAACAGCGAGGCGTTGCCGCCGGCCGCCGCGGTATTGACCGACAGCGTCCGCTCGACGGCGAACCGCGGCAGGTAATGCCGCCCGCCGGCCTTGGGCCCGGTGCCCGATAATCCCTCGCCGCCGAAAGGCTGGGAGCCGACCACCGCGCCGGTCATGGCCCTGTTCACGTAAGCGTTGCCCGCCGGCACCCGGGCCCGCACCCGCGCCCAGGTGGCCTCGATGCGGCTATGGATGCCAAGGGTCAGGCCGTAACCGGTCGCCGCCACGCGGTCGAGCGCCTGGTCCAAGCCGCCGGCCCCAAAGCGCAGGACGTGGAGCACCGGGCCGAACACCTCGCGTTGGGGGATATCGCCGATGCCGACCTCGTAGGCCACCGGGGAGAACCAATGGCCCCGAGCCAGGCCCGGCGGCAGGGGCGTGCGCGCGATCAGCCGCGCCCGGGAGTCCAGCGCCCGGGTATAGGCGGCAAGGCTAGCCCTGGCCTGGCGGTCGATGATGGGCCCGACATCGGTGGTGAGGCGGGCCGGGTCGCCCACCACCAGCTCGGCCATGGCGCCCGCCAGCATCTCCAGGGTCGCCTCGGCGACGTCGTCCTGGAGAACCAGGAGGCGTAAGCCCGAACACCGCTGGCCGGCGCTGAGATAAGCCGAGCGGACGACATCGCCCACCACCTGTTCGGCCAAGGCCGAGGAATCGACGATCATGGCGTTGAGCCCGCCGGTCTCGGCGATCAACGGGATGATGGGGCCGTCGCGGGCGGCAAGGGCGCGGTTGATCGCCGCCGCGGTCTCGGTCCCCCCGGTGAAGGCGACGCCGTCGACCCGGGCGTCGGCGGTCAGGCGGCCGCCCACCCGTTCACCGGATCCGGGCAGCAGGGCCAGGGCATCGGCCGGCACCCCCGAGGAGATCAGGTGCAGAGCCGCGCGCTGGGCCACCAGCGGGGTCTGTTCCGCCGGCTTGGCGATGACGGCGTTGCCGGCGGCCAGCGCCGCGCTCACCTGGCCCATGAAGATCGCCAGGGGAAAATTCCACGGGCTGATACAGGCAAACACGCCCCGGCCCGTGAGGCCGACGCTGTTCTCCTCGCCGGTGATTCCGGGAAGGACCAAAGGTGCCTCGAAGTCGGCCCGCGCCCGGGCCGCGTAATAGCGGCAAAAATCGGCCGCCTCGCGGATTTCCGCCAAGCCATCGGCGAGGGTCTTGCCGCCCTCATGGACCAACAGCCAGAGCAGGGCCGGGGCATCGGCTTCCATGGCGTCGGCGGCACGCTCCAGGCAAGCGGCGCGCTCCCCGGCCGGGACCCCAGCCCAATCGGCGGCGGCCCCAGAGGTGGCCCTAAGCGCCGCCTCCACGTCTTGGGCCCGGGCCTGCCACACCCGGCCCACCTCATGGGACAGTTCGGCGGGGGCGCGGACCGGGCGCGGAGGCCCGACCTTCACCGGCCGGCCGCCGATCAGCGGGGCGGCCTCGAAGCGCTGGCGCGCCGCCCCGTCCATGGCTTCGGCCAAGGCGCTAAGATCGCTGGGATCGGCGAGATCGAGACCCCTGGAATTGGGCCGCTCGGGCGCGAAAAGGTCGATGGGCGCCGGGATCCGGGGATGGGGCACCGGCGCACCCGCCGCCATCAGGCCCTTGAGCCGAACCGCGGGGTCGCCGACCAGGCGGTCGAGCGGCGCGTTTGCATCATTGATGCGATTGACGAAGGAGGTATTGGCGCCGTTTTCAAGCAGGCGGCGCACCAGATAGGGCAGCAGGTCGGAGTGGCTGCCGACCGGCGCATAGACGGCCAAGGTGTGGCCGCCCTCGGCGGCACCCGGCCGCGCCGCCGCCATGTGGCCGTAGAGCGCCTCTCCCATGCCGTGAAGGCGCTGGAACTCGAAGCCGCCCTTGGCCACCCCCGCCTCCCGGGCCAGTTCGATCACCGCGGCGACAGAGTGCGCGTTGTGGGTGGCGAATTGAGGATAGAGGGCGCCCGCATGGGCGAACAGTTTGCGCGCGCACGCGATATAGGAAAGATCGGTCGCCGATTTCCGGGTAAACACGGGATAGCCGTCGAGCCCCGCTTCCTGGGCCCGCTTGATCTCGGTGTCCCAATAGGCGCCCTTGACCAGACGCACGCAAAACCGGCGCCGGCCGCGGCCGGTCAGGGCCCCAAGCCAGTCGATGATTGCGGGCGCGCGCTTTTGGTAGGCCTGCACGGCAAGCCCCAAACCGTCCCAGCCGGCGAGCCCCGGCCGGGCGGCCACCGCCTCCACCACGTCCAGCGTCGGCTCGAGCCGGGCCGCCTCCTCGGCATCGACGGTGAGGCCAACTCCCGCCGCCGCCGCTCTCGAAGCCAATTCCCCCAACCGCTCGGCAACCGCGCCCACCGCCCGGGGGCTTTGCGAAAACTCGAAGCGCGGATGCAGGGCCGAAAGCTTGACCGACAGCGAATCCGCGCCGGGCCGGTCGCCGCCCTCAACCCGTGGTCCCCGATGTTTTTCCAGGGCGGTAAGGGCCTCGGCGTAGCGTTGGAAATAGCGCTCCGCATCGCGGGCCGTCATCGCCGCCTCGCCCAGCATGTCGAAGGAGTAGCGCAACCCCGGCGCGGCCCGGGCTCTCGCCTCTTCGATGGTTCGGCCCATGACGAACTGGCGTCCGATGATGCGCACGGCGGCGCGCACCGCTTGGCGGATCACCGGTTCGCCGGACCGGGCGATGAGACGGCCGAGGAAATCGCTGAAATCCCGCCCGGCGCTGCCTAAACGAATCACCTCGCCGGTCAGCATCAGCCCCCAGGTCGATGCATTGACCAACAGCGAGTCGCTCCGCCCCAAATGCCGGGCCCAGGCCGCCCCGCCGATCTTTTCCTCGATCAGGCGGTCGGCGGTCTCGGAATCGGGAATCCGCAACAAGGCCTCGGCCAGGCACATCAGGGCCACGCCCTCGTGGGTCGACAGGCTGTATTCGGCGAGGAAGCTCTCGAGCCCCGCCTCGTTTTTCCGCCGCCGGCGGATCGCCCGCACCAGGCGGCGGGCGCGGACATCGATGCGGGAGCGAGCCTCGGGGGTAAACGATCCCGCCTCCAGGAGCCCCAGCACCGCGCGCCGCTCGTCCATGCGCGTGCGCGCGCGGATGGCGTCCCGTCGCCGCCCATGGTGGATATGGCCGGGGTCGATGATCATTGAGCGATTATGGCGCAACCGGCGCCAAGAGATGGCGGGAAATTTTAGCCGGGGCCGGAAAATGCTCTAGGCGGAAATATCGACCGAGGCGCGGGCGGTGGCGCCGCCACCCTCGGAAGCCCATGGGCGCGTGTAAGCCGATGGGCGCGATGCTTGGGATTCTTGGGCGCCATCGGCATGGTCGCCGGTGCCGGCATCGTTGAAGCCGCCGAAGAGCCCTTTGGTCAGGCTGTTGCCCGCCTTCAGCCCGCCGTCGCTGCCGTAGATATTAAGCCCGCCATCCAAGGCGACGCGGTTGGCGGCCTCACGCGCGCTATCGACGATGCCAAAATATTCGAGACCGGCATCGCGGACCGCACCGGTCCCCGCGGTGACATTGGCGCCGACCGCGGCCCCGGTATCCAAGCGCCCCTGATCGGCCCGGAGCGCACCCTTGATGCCCGCCGCCGCCTGCTGGGCGGTGATCACCAGGGCCTCGGACGAGGTGGCGGTGGCCTGGGTCAGGAGGTCGGCGGTATCCAAGCCGGTGGCGAGCCGCGCCGCGCCGGCCGCCGAAATCGTGACGGTGGTGTCGGCGCCGGGTTCGCTGCCGCCCCCGGTGCCGAAGGAGAAACTTCTGGATGCACCACCGTCGCCATCCAGAAGCTTGACGTCATCGAAAAGCGTGCGGTTGACGATGTCTGTAATCTCGGTCCTGAGGGCGTCGAATTCGCTATGAAGGATGGCTCGGTCGGTGTCCGATAGGCCCCAAGCCGTGGCCGCCCCGCCCGAATCCTTGGCCCAAGTGGCGAGGGTCTTCATGTCGGCCAGCACCGCCTCGATGGCGATGATCCCAACCTCGGCCGCGGCCAGCAGGCTCTTGCCCGTGGCGGCGGCCTTGGCGCCGGCGGCCACGGCCCCCAGCACCGCGCCGAAGGTGCCTGCACTCCTGAGAGCCTGGCGGTCGCGCGCCAGGGTCAATGTCGGGCTCGGCGCGGCGCCACTCCTGAGGGTGGGGTACTGGGCGCTGCCGCCGAGTACGCCGGTTGCCAGTTGAACTGTCATGGAATCAAATGATTTTCTGGTCTCTAAAACATTGTAAAATTCTAATATCACCTTCTCATCTTTTTACTATAATTAGAAGTAATTAAAGTCATATGAAGTATAGATAGATATTAGACTAAAGTTATTTAAAATTTTATCCGTCGCGTATGACGACTTGATATATTCGAATGTTTTCTTTCTGCCACCTAAAGCAGGCCCAGTTCGCGCAGTTCGCGGGCCAGCCCGTCGGGCAGGCGGTCCGCGCCCTTGGCCTGGGGCGGGGCGGCTGAGAGGTCCGGCGGCGCGTCGTTAGGGCCGAGGTAGCGCCAGCCCTGGAGCGGCCGATGGGCCATGGGCTGGGTGCGGATGATCTTGGCGGCGAGGCCGATGGCGCAACGCTTGCGCCCGTCACCCCGGCGGCGGGTTTCCAAGGCGATGATCCGCTGGCGGGCGACGATTTCGCCGTGGATGATCCAATACATCGATCCGCCGTCGAGCACCTGGGCCGCGCGGCGCGGGAAGTTGCGGGTGAAATGCCAGGTGACGGGCCGCTCACCCCGGGCCCGGCGTTGGGCGCGCCGGGCCTTCTGGACCCGGGCGAGATGGGCGATGGTCTCGATGCCCACCGCCATTTTCAGCAAATGCAAACTCATCGGGCTGACCTATAAGAGGCGAACCCCGCCCCTACCACGGGATTTCCACCCCCTCATGGCTGATGAAGCACCCGGAATCCTCCGGCCCCGCCGCGGCGATCCGGCGCCTCAACCCGCCCACCGAGGTCGCCGGGTCGATGGCCGCCTCGGGACCGCCCATGTCGGTCCTGACCCAGCCGGGATGAAACAGGAGGACGATAATGCCCTTGGCGGCGACCTCCACACTGAGGCTTTTCACCGCCGCGTTGAGGCCGGCCTTGGTCGACCGGTACATGGTGTAGGCGCCGTCCGCGTTAGTGCCGATGGATCCCAGGATACTTGAAATGAACGCCATGCGCCGCCCGGTTCCCCGCTCCAGGTGCGGAAGAAAGGCCTGGGCGACGGCGATGGGGCCCATGGTGTTGACCTTGAACTCATGCTCCCAGGCGGCATAGTCGATACCGCCCATGCGCTGGCCCGAGGTCAGCACGCCCGCGTTATTGACCAGGATATCGATGGGTTCGCCTTGGAGGGACTCGGCCAAGGCCGAGATTTGCGGAAGATCGGTGACGTCCAGCGCGTGAACCGTGACATCCCCGGCGATGGCCGCAAGCTCGGTGGCCCCGGCGGGGTCGCGGCAGGTGGCCAGCACGCGGTCGCCCTCGGCGGCATATTGGCGGGTGAATTCCAGCCCCAGCCCCCTGTTCGCCCCGGTGATCAGAATGCTTGCCATGGCTCTTTCCCCTCCCGCTCAGTTTAGGAACAGCGCGGCGAAACCGAGGAAGGCCGAAAAGCCCACCACGTCGGTTACGGTCATCAGACAGACCCCCGAGGCGATAGCAGGGTCCACGCCCGCCCGGTCGAGGGCCAGGGGAATCACGATCCCCATCAGGCCGGCCACCAAAAGGTTCACCATCAGGGCGCCTGCGATGATCAGACCCAGGCCGACCGACGCGAACCAGGCCGCCGCCACCAGGCCCACCAGGGAGGCCAGGATGATGCCGTTGTAGAGCCCCACGATGACCTCCTTACCGACGATACGCGGCGCATTGGCGGCATTGAGGTCCTTCACCGCCAAGGCCCGGACGGCCACGGTCATGGCCTGGGTTCCGGCATTGCCGCCAAGGGCCGCGACGATGGGCATGAGGATGGCCAGGGCCACCAATTCTTCGATGGTGGCCTTGAACTGCCAGATCACAACCGAGGCGATCAGCGCGCTCACCGTGCTGACCATGAGCCAGGGAATCCGCGAGCGCGAGGTCTTGAGCGCCGCCAGGTAGAGATCGTCCTCCTTGACCCCGCCCAGGCGCATGATGTCTTCCTCGGCCTCTTCGTCGATCACGTCCAGCACGTCGTCATGGGTGATGACGCCGAGCAGCCGGCCCGGCTCGTCCACCACCGGCGCCGAGGCCAAGTCGTACTGGCGGAACAGGAGCGCCACCTCCTCCTGGTCGGTGGCCACCGGCACGGCGTGCAGCTCGCGGTCCATGATATCCTCGAGCTGCACCGGCCGGCGGTTGCGCAACAGGCGGCTCAAGGAGACCGAGCCGACGGGATGATGGGCCGGGTCGACCACGAACAGATCGAAAAATTCGCTCGGCAGTGCGCCGCCGCCCTTCTCCGCCTCATCACGAAGATAATCGATGGTGTCGCCGACCGTCCAATACAAAGGCACGGCAACGACTTCCCGCTCCATCAGGCGGCCCGCCGAATCCTCCGGCCAGGCCAGCGCCTGCTCCACGAGAACGCGGTCGCCGGCCTCCATCCTTTCCAGCACCTGGGCCTGAACCGGCGCGTCTAGGCCTTCAATCACGTCCACGGCATCGTCGGTGTCGAGTTCGCCGAGGGCGGCGGCGACGTCACCCGGCTCCATCTGCCCGACCACGTCGTCGCGCACCGGCTCCTCTAGGAAGGCCAGCAGTTCGGGGTCGAGATGGGGCCCGATCAGGGCCACTAGGATGTGCCGCTCTGGCGCGGTCAGACCCTCGATCAGGTCGGCCAGGTCGGCGGCATGAAGGCCCAGGGTGAAGGCCTCACAGCGCTCCGTGTCACCCGCGTCCAGGGCCTCACGAAAGGTCGCGATCTGTTCCTGGGTGACGCCGTAAAGCTCGCCCTTGCCGGCGTCTCGGCCGGCGTCTCGGGGTGTCTGGCTGCGGCCGTTCTCGGACATGACCGATCTCCCGGCGGGGGCGTGGCTGAGGGACCACGCCCTGCCCGCGCCCAAAGCTCATAAATAAGGGCCCGCAACCGATGCACGGGCCCGGAAATGGTGCGGTCGAGAAGACTCGAACTTCCACGGGGTTTCCCCCACAGCGACCTCAACGCTGCGCGTCTACCAATTCCGCCACGACCGCTCTATTCACTGATAGAATACAACAAATTCATGCCCGGGCGCCTTAGAGCATTTTCCGCTCAAATGGTTAAATCTGGCCGGAAAATGCTCTAACCCCCGAGCCCCGTGGGAGATAGCAAATCGAGCCCCGGAGTGCAAGCTAATGGTCTCCCCCTTGCCGGCCGTGGACCGGGCCATTGTCGAGTGGCGCACGAGCCCCGAATTGGTGGCCTATGACGACGCCGTTGCCGGGATGGAAACACGGGTCGCCGCCATCCGCGAGGGCCGGGAGCGCGAAGAAGTCTGGTGCCTGGAACATCCGCCGCTCTACACCGCCGGCACCTCCGCCGATGCCACGGAGCTTCTCGACGTCAAAGGCTTGCCGGTTTACAAGACCGGGCGCGGCGGGCGCACCACATGGCACGGACCGGGCCAAAGGATCGCCTATGTGATGCTTGACCTCAAGCCCAGGGGCGGCGACGTCCGTGGCTTCGTTAACGACCTCGAGGCCTGGGTGATCGCCACCCTGGCCCAGTTCGGCATCACCGGCTTACGCCGGGACGGCCGCGTCGGCATCTGGGTGGCCCATGACGGGAAAGAGGAAAAAATCGCCGCCATCGGCGTACGGGTGCGCCGCTGGGTCAGCTATCACGGGATATCCGTCAACGTGGCGCCGGACCTTTCACACTATGACGGCATCGTCCCCTGCGGCATATCGGAGTTCGGCGTGACCTCGTTCGACGCGCTCGGCATCGAGGCCTCCATGGCCGACGTGGACGCGGCGTTGCGCCGGTCTTTCGAGGATGTCTTCGCAAGCTTGACCACCGATCAGTCCTGACACGGGGCTAGGATGCGGGGCAGCCATGCCCACGGTCGCGGCGTCCGATCAACCGGCCGGGCGCGCCCTTTGGAAGATGCGGGCAAGGCCGAAAAAGCCGGCGGCGAGGGCCGCCAAACCCAGCGCGTCGAACCACAGCGGCTGAAACTCGACCACGGCAAGGTCGATGATCTCGGGGTTGTAGCCCGGGATCGTCACCGGCAACAGCGCGGCGATGAGGAATCCATGGGCATTGTAGAGGGCATGGCCGACCAGGCACGGCCAAAGCGAGCCGGTGCGGACGAATATCCACCCCAGGGCCAATCCAAGGACGAAGGCCGAAAAGAACTGATAGGGGTTGAGGTGAATAAAACAGAATATCAGGGCGGAGAGAACGATGGCCTTTCGAGCGCCGTAGCGGCCAAGGAAGCCCCTGAGAATGGTGCCGCGGAAAAGCAACTCTTCGGTCACCGGGGCGACCACCACCAGGGTGATGAGCGATATCATTCCGGCGCTGCCGATTTCGTGGAAGATACCGGCGATCATTGGCGGCACCGGGACGACGGATCTGAACAGATTGTCGACCTCGGACGATACGATGCCGAGACCCACGACCATCACCATCATCGCCAAATAGACACTCGCCGGGACCGCAGGGAACGGCAGCGCTTCACCAAGCGGTAGCCGGGTCCTGAACACGGCCCACCAAATGACCGGCCCGAAGGACAGAACATTGGCGATGCCGACCGATGCGGCCAAGGGCAAGGCGATGCCCATGAGCGGGATCACCACACCGATCACCACGCCGATCATGACCTGAAATACGATGACCGCCAGGGCCAGCACAAGCGCCTGGCCGAGCCGGGGATATGAAACGGCCTCGGTCATCGGCAAACCCTAAACGTCCGGCAATAGACGGAAGGTTTCGCCGAAATCCTCGTCGGTGGGAGGGTATTCGCCCGGATATTGAACGATATCGGCGACCTGGGCCCCGGGCGGTCCCTGGCGGCAAGCCTTGACCATGGCCCGCACCGCGTCCATCTCTCCCGCAAGAACCGCTTCGACGCTGCCGTCGGCACGGTTCCTGACCCATCCCCGGATGCCCCGCCGCGTCGCCTCTTCCATCACCCAGCGGCGGAAGAAGATGCCTTGCACCCGGCCACGGATCCGCAAATGCAGGGCCATCACGTCCGGTTCATCTGCCATTGCGCCTCACCCTTTCGCCAATAAATCAAGAAACCGCGCCGCCTGGGCAAGGTCAAGGGCCTTGGCCTCAAGGGCCAGGCTCGAATCCTCATCGGTGCCCCAGCGTTCCGCCTGATAGATTTCGTCCACCGTGGACGCCATTAAAGCGATATCGGCGTCCAGCCGCCCCCGTAAAAGGGCGAGGCCGATGACCATGGAGCCTGCGGCACGGGTCGCCAAAGACAGTGCCGCCAGGGCGAAGTCGTCGACCCCTTCGATGGCGGCGATGATGGCGGCAAGCGCCGCGGGCTCCTGGGGCCCCGCGCGAAGCCCGGTGGTGAGCTCGAGCCGGACACCGAATTCTCCCGCGAACCAGTCGACCAACGGCGCCCAGGCGGCTTGCTGGGCGGCGACCAGCCCTTCCGGGCGCTCGGCGCGGAAACAAACCAGGTCGGTCACGCCATAGGCCGCAAGATCGGCGACGACCCTAACCCGGGCGCCGGCCTCGCCCGCGATCACGTCGATGGCCGCCGCGGCGATGCGGAAATTCGGCGCCTGGGCCGGGTCGCCGAGTCCCAAGCCGGCGAGCGCGGCGGGGTCCTCGGCCACCAATCGCTCGATCTCGTGTGCGATTTCCCGGGCCAATGCCGCGCCGGGGACCACCATTGGCCGCTTCCCGGGCGTCTTGACAGGAGGCCCGTCCAGCGTCACCGCGTAACCGCCGGCGGCGACCTCGACCCGGATCCTGGGCGTCGAAGGCCCCGGCGGCGGCGTCATGGACCGCCCGTCCCGGCTTTGCCTCGCGGGACCATGGCATCCACCGCCTGGTGAAGGTCGTCGAATGTGGCGATGACGCGGGCGGCACCGGCCGCCACCAGTTCGTGTTCCTGGTGATAGCCCCAGGTGACGCCAAGGGCGGCGACCCGCGCGGCCTTAGCCATCGCCATATCGAAGCTGGTGTCGCCGATCATCACCGTGGCGCCGGCCTCCGCCCCGGCCTCGGCTATGGCCCGGTGCAGCATGTCGGGCGCCGGTTTGCCCGGGCCCCGGTCCGCCGTCTGCAAGGTTTTGAAGCGGCCGGCGAGGTCGA
>JAPUGG010000047.1 GCA_027292975.1 Alphaproteobacteria bacterium
GGTTCGAACCCAAGCTCGCCGACGGGCTGGTGTCCCTGGTGGTAGAGCATTATCCGACCTAATTTACCCATTTGACCGGAATGATTTCACCTCAAAGCTAGGCGCGCATTGCACGGCGATGCGGGGCATCGGCGAAGATGTGCAACGACGCTGTGAGGTAAAAGCACCCGGCCCGCGGTGGGGCTCGTCATGCGCAGCGTGCATTGGCACGACGGCCCCCAGGGTGCGTTGCGGCCCTCGCCCGATACACCGCATCGCGCGTCATGCGAAGCGTGCATCCGCACGACGGCCCGCGCCTTCCCTGAAAACCGATTTACACCCATCAAATTGGTTCAATTTGGCCGGAAAATGCTCTAGGACCGTGCTCGTCGTATATACTGTGAACCAATGGCAATGGATTTCGAGGGCCGCGGTGGTTCGATTCCAGAACGTCGGCATGCGTTACGGGCTCGGGTCCGAGGTCTTGCAGGATATCAACTTCGAACTTCGGCTTGGTTCGTTTCATTTCCTAAGCGGCGCCTCGGGGGCGGGCAAATCGTCCCTGCTCAAACTGATCTACCTGGCCCACAGGCCATCCCACGGCCTGATCACCCTGTTCGACTGTGATGTCACCATTGCCCCGCGCCGGGAACTGGCCCTTATCAGACGGAGGATCGGGGTCGTGTTCCAGGATTTCCGGCTGCTCGACCACCTGAGCGTCATCGAGAACGTCGCCCTTCCGGGCAAGATCAAGGGCGAGAATTGGGACACGATCGCGGGCCACGCGGCGGAGCTCCTAGCCTGGGTCGGCCTGGGGGACTGTATCGACGCCTCACCCCTGACGCTGTCGGGCGGCCAAAAGCAACGGGTCGCCATCGCCCGTGCCGTGATCAGCCGGCCCGAAATCCTGCTTGCCGACGAGCCCACCGGCAACGTCGACGATGACATCGCGGTGCGGCTCCTGCACCTGTTCGAGGAACTCAACCGCTTAGGGACCACCGTTTTGATCGCCACCCATAACGAAAACCTGATGAACCGTTTCGACCACCCGCGCCTGCATTTGGCCGGCGGCGAATTGTCGGGCCCGTTCGGCAGGCCTTCGCAGCACACCGAGACGGCCTGATGTTTTTCGGCCGTTGCGATCTTGCCCTCGATGCCGACCCCGCCCGGCGCTTGCTGCCCTGGCTGGTGGCCATGATCGTTTACTTGGCGGGGCTATCCCTGGCCGGGATGATGAGCCTGGCCTCCGCCGTGGAGCGCTGGGATACCGGGCTCAAGGGGACGGTGACGGTTCAGGTGCCCCCCGGCGCTTTTCGGGCCTCGGGCGGGGCGATGGAAAAACTGCTTCCACTCCTGCGCAAGACACAAGGGGTGGTCGCCGCCCGGGCCCTGAGCAAGGCGGAAACCGCCGCCCTGTTGGAGCCCTGGCTCGGCGAGGAAGCGCTCGGCGCAGATCTGCCCCTGCCCCGACTGATCGACGTCAAGGTCCGGACCGACCCCGGACCCGACCTCAAGGCCTTGGCGACGGCGCTGTCTGCGGTGGTTCCCGGCACCATTGTCGACGACCACCGGAAATCCCTCGACCGGCTGATGACCTTTGCCAGGTCCGTCGAACTGGTGGCGATCGCCATCGTCATCCTGGTCGCCCTGGCGGCGGTGGCGACCATGGCCTTCATCACCCGCACCGGCCTGGCCATCCATCATGAGGGGATTGAACTGCTGCACCTGATGGGCGCCTTCGACGGCTACGTCGCCCGGCAGTTCCAGGGCCAGGCACTGGGGCTCGGCCTCAAGGGGGGCGCCATCGGGACGGCGCTGACCGTGGTGACGGTCGCCGCCCTCAGTCACATGGCCGGGGCCGTCGGGGCCGGCCTATTGCCCAGGTTGGACCTCGGCCTCACCCAGTGGCTGGTGCTCGCAGCGGTTCCCCTCGGCGTCACCGCCATCGCCATGATCACCACCCATGTCACTGTCCTTCGCGCGCTGAAGAGGCTGCCGTGACAGGCGATGGGGATGCCAAGCCGCGAACCCGGAGACGGGGGGGGCTTTGGTGGGCAGGATTCAGCGCCGGGTTGTTCGCGATCTGGCTCATTGGGTTGGTCTGGTTCGCCGCGACCCTGCCCCGCACGGTCACCGGTTCTAATGGCGCCACCGACGCGGTGGTCGTCCTGACCGGCGGTGCCGGCCGCCTTGCCGTCGGAGTCGACCTGCTGGCCCGCGGCCGGGCCCGGAAGCTTTTTGTATCCGGGGTCTACCGGGGTATCGACGTCGCCCAGATCCTGCGCCTCGTCAAGAAACAGGGCGACGAGCTAGAATGTTGCATGGTGCTCGGCCATGCCGCCGACGATACCAGGAGCAACGCCGCCGAAACCGCGCGTTGGATCAGAAAAGAGGGATTCCAGTCGCTGCGGCTGGTCACCGCCAACTACCACATGCGCCGCTCGCTGCTGGAATTCAAACGCCTCATGCCGGGGGTCGCGATCACCCCCCACCCGGTCTTCCCCCAGGGCTTCAGGGCCGAGGACTGGTGGGTCCGGCCGGGCAACCTCAGGCTGGTGGCGAGTGAATACGTCAAATACCTGATCGCCTTAGTGCGGCTTTGGTAGGGCGACCGGTGGCGATAATCTTGCGGTCTGTTCTCTTCAACCTGGTGTTTTACCTGTCATCGGCGGTGATCGGCCTGGCGGCATTGCCACTTCTTACCTTGCCGCCCGCCTTCATGCGCCGGGCCGGGGCCCAGTGGTCACGTTACGTCATCTGGCTTCTCAAGGTGATCGTCGGCGCCGGGTGGGAGGTCCGCGGCGAAGACCGCATCCCCGATGGCCCCGTCATCTTCGGGATCAAGCACCAGTCCGCCTGGGATACCTTTTTCTTCCCGGTCTATTTCGGGGACCCGGCGATGATCGCCAAGAAGGAACTGCGTCTGATCCCGTTCTACGGCTGGTACGCGTGGCGGGCGGGCGCGGTCTGGATCGACCGCAGGGGTGGCATCAGCGCGCTCCGGGCGCTGATCAACGGGGCGCTGGACGCCGTCAAACACGGGCGGTCCGTCATCATGTTTCCCCAAGGCACCCGCACGCTGCCTGGCGAAAAGCGGCCCTACCAGCCGGGGATCGCCGCGCTTTACGCCAGCGTCGGAGCGCCGGTGGTGCCCGTGGCCCTTAACTCCGGCATGTACTGGCCCAAACGGACCTTCGCCAAGCGGCCCGGCACCATCGTCGTCGAGTTCCTCGACCCGGTGCCCCCCGGGCTCGACCGCGCGGCCTTCCTCGATGCGCTCGCCGAGCGGATCGAATCCGCCACCGAGCGCCTGGAAGCCGAGGCCCGCTCCTAGGGCACTTCCGGCCCCCGAAAGCCCGCCCACGGGGGCGGCAGGAAGTTGTGGATAACTCCGTGGATGAAGCGGCGCCCGTGCATGGTGAATCCCGGGCATAACTCGATTTCAAGCGCCCCGCCAACGGCTTGGAGGGAGACCCCCATGTGGAAACATAACAAGAACATCTCCTTGACGCACTGCCGCAGCCCCCCTAGAATGATCCGCTCAAAATTTTGGAGTATCTGGTTTAAGTAATGTTTTTCAATGGTTTGATGGGCCAAAGCCGGTGCCGGGTGGGGGTTTCCCAACGCCCCGGTGACGGTTCCGCCCCATCACCCCGGGAACGGAGCCGCCGATGACCGGCATATCGGCCATATCCCAGCAAATTTGGGACATGAAATACCGCCTCAAGGACGCGGCGGGCGGCGCTGTGGACAAAACCATCGACGATACCTGGCGGCGGGTGGCGGCGGCGCTGGCCGAGGCCGAAGCGCCCGATGAGCGCGCCGCCTGGGCCCGGCGTTTCCATGACGCGCTTGGCGGATTCGAATTCCTGCCGGCCGGGCGGATCATCGCCGGCGCCGGAAGCGGGCGCAACGTGACGCTGTTCAACTGCTTCGTCATGGGCACCATCCCCGACGACATGGCGGGCATCTTCGAGCACCTCAAGGAGGCGGCCCTGACCATGCAGCAGGGCGGCGGCATCGGCTACGATTTCTCCACCCTCAGGCCCAAGGGCGCGCCGGTCCGCGGTATCGGCGCCGATGCCTCGGGTCCGCTTTCGTTCATGGACGTGTGGGACGCCATGTGCCGCACCATCATGAGCGCGGGCTCGCGCCGCGGCGCCATGATGGCGACGCTCAGCTGCGACCACCCCGACATCGAGCACTTCATCGAGGCCAAGCGCGAACCGGGCCGGTTGCGGATGTTCAACCTTTCGGTGCTGGCAACCGATGCCTTCATGGAGGCGGTGGACAACGATGCCCCCTGGGAGCTCACCTTCGGCGGCGTCAGTTTCCGGACGGTCCAGGCCCGGGCCCTGTGGGACAAGATCATGCGCGCGACCTATTCCTGCGCCGAACCGGGCATCATCTTCATCGATCGCATCAACCGCTTGAACAACCTCTATTACGCCGAGCGGATCAGCGCCACCAATCCCTGCGGCGAACAGCCCCTGCCGCCCTACGGCGCCTGCCTTCTCGGGTCCTTCAACCTGGCCCGGCTGGTGCACCATCCCTTCACCGAGGATGCCCGTCTCGATCTCGACCGTCTGCGCGAAATCGTGCCCGTCGCCGTGCGCATGCTGGACAACGCCATCGACGTCTCCCGCTTTCCCCTCACCCAACAGGCCGCCGAGGCGAAGACCAAGCGCCGCATGGGACTTGGCGTCACCGGGCTCGCCGATGCCCTGATCATGTGCCGCATGCGCTACGGCGCCCCGGAAGCGGTGGCGCTCACCAAAACCTGGATGAAGGAGATCGAGTGCGCGGCCTATCTGGCCTCCGCCGAACTGGCCCGCGAGAAGGGCCCATGCGAGGCCTATGAGCGCGAGGCCTATCTCTCGGGGATGAGCGTCTCAAGGCTCGACGAGGACCTGCGCCAGGCCATCGCCACCCACGGTATCCGCAACGCGCTGCTCACCTCTATCGCGCCCACCGGCACCATTTCGCTGTTCGCCGACAACGTCTCCTCGGGAATCGAGCCGGTCTTCAGCTTCGCCTATACGCGCCACGTGCTGCAGCCCGATGGGACGCGCCGCGAGGAAGAGGTGAGCGATTACGCCTACCGCCTCTATCGACGGAGCTTTGGTGAGGGGGCGGAACTGCCGTCCTATTTCACCGATGCCCAGCGCCTCGCGCCCAACGATCACGTGGTCATGCAGGCGGCCGTCCAGGAACACGTGGACAGCTCCATATCCAAGACCATCAACGTCCCCGCCGAGATTTCCTTCGACGACTTCAAGGACGTTTACCGCGAGGCCTACCGGTCGGGCTGCAAGGGCTGCACCACCTACCGTCCCAACGAGATCACCGGGGCCGTGCTTAAAGCCCCGGACAGGGCGCCGGACAGGGCGCCGGACGACGCGGGGGCGGGCGCGGAAGACCAACGCCAGGAAGAGCTCCCCTTGGTCGCCCCGCCACGGGCCGAGGACCAGTTCGAGGCCGGCGGCGTGGTCTACATGACCCAGCCGCTCGACCGCCCGGGCGAGCTTCCCGGCAAGACCTACAAGCTGAAATGGCCGGAATCGGACCATGCCATTTACATCACCATCAACGACGTCATCCAGGACGGCCGCCGGCGCCCCTTCGAGATCTTCATCAATTCCAAGAACATGGATCACTACGCCTGGACGGTGGCGCTGACGCGGATGATTTCGGCGGTGTTCCGGCGCGGCGGCGACGTGTCCTTCGTGGTGGAGGAACTGAAGGCCGTGTTCGACCCGCGCGGCGGCCAATGGATGGGGGGCCGTTACGTGCCCTCGCTGCTGGCCGCCATCGGCACTGTCATCGAAAACCACCTGATCGATATCGGCTTCATGGCGGCCCAGGAAAACATCGCCGCCATGGCGCTGGAAGCGGCCGCGGATGGCAGCGGCGGAAGCGTCGGTGCGGCGGCGCCGGGATCCGGCGGGCAAGGCCCCATGGCCGGCCTCGCCCAATGTCCCAAATGCGGCACCGCCGGCATGGTCTACCAGGAAGGCTGCGACCTGTGCCTGTCGTGCGGCTATTCCAAATGCGTGTAAGGCTAGGGCATTATCCGGCCTCCCCACGCACCAAGCGCGCCAGCGCCGCGAGCGGCGCATCGGCAATGCCCAGTTCGGCCAAGTGGCGCACGGTGGTTTCCAGGTAATCCACATTGCCCCCGCCCCGGCCCCGGCCGCCCCTGATCAGCCGCGCCGCCTCGGCCACCGGAACTTTGCCGGCGTATTGGTGGTGGGCGCGGTCGGCGATATAGGTCAACGCCTCGATGCGCTTTCGGCAGCCGCCACCCTCCAGGGTGATGGGCACGGTGCGGGCGAGATAGACCGCGGTCACCCGCTCGCGCGCCTCCAGGTAATCGACCACCTCCGCCGCCGCCGCGCCGGCCACCCGCAAGGCGATGCCCCGGCATGACCCGCCCTTGTCCAGCCCCAGCACCAGCCCGGGCCTCCCCGGCGTTCCTCGCCAGACATGGGAATAGATGCACATCGAGCGGTGGTAGCCCCAAAGGCGCGCCGGCACGCGCTCAAGGCATGCGAATCCCGGGTCCCAGATCAAGGACCCATAGGCGAAGATCCAGAACGCGCCTTTAGCCATGGCATCAACCCGCCCGGGCAACCGCCGATGGGCGGAGCCGAGGCTTTATCCCCCGCGCCGTTCCCGCTACTCTCTTCGGCACGCGTAAAATTGTGGTCCGAGAGACAGTTTACATATTTCCCGAACCGGCGATCAAACCACCATGACCGAACCCAAGGCCAGCCGTCTCGGCGCCCGCATTTCTTTCTGGTTATTCGTCGCATTCCTGGTGGCGGTGGCCGGCGCCACCGCCGGCTGGTTCCTCGGCGCCGACCTGGTTCGCGAGCGGATCAAGGTCATCGCCCGCGCATCGGTCGGGTCCGGCGGCAGTTTCGTCACCAGCGGAATCACCGTCACCGGATTCCCCTTCACCTTCGACACCGAGATCGCCGGCGTCAGGGTCACCGGCCGTACGCCACGGGGCCTTTGGGAATGGCGGGCGGACCGGATCATGGCGCGGATCTCGCCGTGGCGCACCGGCGGGCTCACCTTCGATCTCGCCGGCAGCCACAAGCTCCGTTTCCGCATCGGGCGCCAGCCGCTGGATCTCGACATCACGGTGGCGCGAGCCCCCGGTGAGTTCACCGAGGCCAGGGACGGCGCCCCGCGCATCTTCAAGGTGAACACGGCCAAGCTGGTGATCCGCGAGGCGGCCACCGGCCAGCGCATCGACGCGGATTCCGTGTCGGTGCAATTGTTCGGCTATGCGCGAGCGAAAACCGCGATTTCGGAAACCTCGGCCGGTTTATTGCTCGAACTCAACGGTGTCACCCTGCCCAAGGCGGCGGACAAGCTGCTGGGCCGCAAGCTCGAGCGGTTTTCCGCCGAGATTCAAGTGATGGGAGACTTGCCGCTGCCCTTGGAAAGGCCCCGGCTCACGCGCTGGCGCGATGGGGGCGGCATTCTCGAGATCAAGAACCTGGACCTCGCCTGGGGGCCGGCCAAGTTGTCGGGCAGCGGCACCATGGGCCTGGACGAGGCGCTTCAGCCCGAGGCTTCGCTGGTGGCGCGGATCACCGGCCATGGCAAGACCGTCGATGCGTTGGTCGCCGCCGGGGTGGTCCGGGAAAGCGTGGCCCGCGGGGTGAAACTGGTTCTCGACATGATGGCGCGCCGGGTGAGCCCGGGTGCCGAAGCGGTCATCCGCCTGCCTTTGTCAATCCAGAACCGGGTGATCTACGTGGGGCCGGCGCGGCTCGCGCGGCTGCCGCAGATCCGCTGGTAGGCCCCGGGGCCTCAGGCCTGCCCGGCCTCGACGATGGAGCGGCGGATGGCCCGGGTGCGCTTAAAAATTTCCTCCAGCGCCGCGCCGTCCCCGTAACGGATCGCGCGCTGCAGCGTCGTCAGGTCCGCGTCGAAACGGCCCAGCATTTCCAGCACCGCGTCCTTGTTGGCCAGGAATACGTCGCGCCACATGACCGGGTCCGACGCGGCGATGCGGGTGAAATCACGGAATCCCCCGGCGGCGAATTTGATGACCTCGCGCTGGAGATGATTTTCCAGATCCGTCGCCGTGCCAACGATGGTATAGGCGATCAGATGGGGCAGATGGGAGGTGATCGCCAGCACCATGTCATGATGGTGCGGATCCATGCGATCGACCTCGCTGCCCACCGCGCGCCACAGCGAGCAGACCCTTGTCACGGCCTCCTCGTCGGTCCCCGGCGGCGGGGTGATGATGCACCAGCGCCCCTCGAACAGTTCGGCAAAGCCCGCTTCGGGGCCGGATTCCTCGGTCCCCGCCACCGGATGGGCGGGCACGAAATGGACGCCGTCCGGAATATGCGGCCCGACCGCGTCCACCACCGCGCCCTTGACAGATCCCACATCGGTGACGATGGCCCCCGCGTCCAGCGCCGGCGCGATCTCCTGGGCGATCGCCCCGGTCACCCCCACGGGCACGGCGATGACCACGAGATCGGCGCCCTTGACCGCGGCCGCGGCGGTAACCGCGGCCCGGTCGATGAAGCCGAGGCCCAGCGCCAGCTCCCGGGTCTCCTTGCTCCGGGCATGGCCGACGATCTCGCCGGCCAGCCCATGGCGCTTGATGGCGCGCGCCAGCGACGAGCCGATGAGGCCGAGCCCGATCAACGCGACCCGGTTGAAGAATACCTTTTGCTGACCTTCAGCCATCGGCCGCTCCCTCCAAAGCCATGAATTCCGCCAGCGCCGCGGCCACCGCATCGATCTCCGGGGTGAGACCGATAGTGATGCGCAAGCTGTCGGGCAAGCCATAGGCGGCCAAGCGGCGAATGATGATGCCGCGGGATCTGAGGTGATCGTCGGCGGCCTGGGCCTGTGCCGTGCCGCCGGGGAAGCGGGCCAGCACAAAATTCCCGGCGCTGGGCGGGACCAAAATGCCCGCTTCGGTCAGGGATTGGGTGAGGCGGCCGCGCTCGCGCGTGTTGTGCGCAAGGGCGGCATCGGCATGGTCGCGGTCCGCCAAGGCCGCGATCCCCGCCGCCTGGGCGGCCCCCGATACGTTGAATGGCATCCTCAACCGGTTGACCACGTCGATCACATGGGCGGGCCCATAGGCCCAACCGAGCCTCAGATTGCCGAGCCCGAAGATCTTGGAAAAGGTCCGGGTCATGATGGTGTTCTCGGTCTCATCGACCAGCGTGGCGCCGGCCTGGTAATCCTCCTCGGTCACGAATTCGGCATAGGCCGAGTCGATCACCAGCATGACGCCTTCGGACAAGCCCGCGCGCAGGCGGCGCAGTTGGTCGCCGGAAAGGTAGCTGCCGGTGGGGTTGTTGGGATTGGCGAGATAGACCAGCCGGGTGCGCGCTCCCGCCCGGGCGATGAACCCATCGACATCGGCCCTCAGGTCGATTTCGGGCACCTTCACCGGTTCCGCCCCGACCGCCCGGGCGACGATGGGGAAGATCAGGAAGCCGTGCTCGGAATAAAGCACGTCGTCCCCCTCCCCGGCATAGGCGCGCGCTAAAAGCGCCAAAATCTCATCGGAGCCGGCGCCGCAGACAATGCGTGCGGGATCGAGCCCGAATCGCCCACCGATGGCGTCGCGCAAGGCGGTGCAGGCGCCGTCGGGATAACGGTCAAGGTGATCGGAAGCCGCCTCGAAGGCGGCGACGGCCTTGGGCGACGGGCCAAGAGCGCCTTCATTGGACGAGAGCTTGATGACCCCGCCCCGTCCTTCCAACTCCGATTCTCCACCCTGATAGGGCTCGATGCCCAGCACCCCGGGCCGGGGCCGAATGGGTCGGGGACCGGTCATGAGCCCTCCCCCGGCGGCGGCCCGCCCGATTCCGGCCCGGCCCCTAAGCGAGGCGGCACCGCGAAGGCGCCGATCACCGCGATGCGCGGGGCGGCTTCGCCCAGCGTCACGGCCAGGGACGCCAGGGCGGGGCTCTCGGGCGCAAGGAAGCCGTCGACTTCGGCGAGATACCCGACCGGGTGGTCGTGTTCCCCGACGCTGTGGGACCAGGTTGATCGAACGGTGAGTTCGGCCGCATCAAACCCGTCGCGGACGCGGGACCTGCCCAGGCCCTTTTCGATCTCAAGCGCCACCAGGGAGCGGTCGTCGCCCGAGGGCTCGGGGGTCATCATGGCGAGGGCGAGCCCCTCGGTGCAGCCGTCGGCCGGCGCTAGCCCCTCGGCGGCCGGCAACCGGGCGACCACCCGCGGGACGCCTTCGGCCATCAGCGGCGGCCACCACGGGGGTGCCTCCTCGCTCATGGGGTAGGGCACGATTCCGACGCTCACGGTGCCGTCCGCCACGGCTGCGACAACCTGGGCGGGGCCCGCCATGGGTTTGATCGGGGTCGCCGCGCCATAGTGGTCGCGGGCCAGCGCCCAACACGATGGGCCGGTAGCGGGCATGGAAGCGGCGACGGAAAAGACGCCCTGCTGGCGCACCGCGGCGGAAACGATTTCGCGGAAGATGCGGACCATTGCGGCGCCATCCAGGTCCCCGTCGGCCCGCGCCAGCAGCCGGCGGAGGATTTCCGCCTCGCGGCCCGGGCGCATAACGGGGCTGCCGTCGGCTCCCTTGAGCGAGCCGATGGCAGCCACCAGCCGGGCGCGGCGCGCGAGCACATCCACCAGCGCGTCGTCCAGCCGGTCGATTTCGCCCCTTAGTCCCGTCAGGGTGGGTTCTGGGTCTGTCATTTCACACCCTGCCCATTACACCGGACCCATCAGACTGGGCCCAAAAGCGGAACCCCGCCGTAAAACTTACGGCGGGGACCTAAATTCAGGTCGCTAGTCTTAATGGCAAGGGACTGTAAAATCAAAGAAAACGTTGACAGTTCTGGCGATCCTCCCTAGCAATCCCATCCCTTGAGACGATAGGGTCAAGCGGTCATGGGCCCCAGGACAGGGGCGGCCGGTGCGGATGGCATGGCAAACGATACGGGACCACAGGGAACGGGCGGCGTTACGATCGACCCCCACACATTGCCCGGTGAATTCGTCACCTTGGCGGTGGAGGCGCCGCTCGACCTCGATTCCGGCGCCCGGCTGGGGCCCATCAACGTCGCCTATACCACCCACGGCACGCTCAACGCCGACAAGTCCAACGCGATCCTGATCTGTCACGCACTGACCGGCGACCAGTTCGTTTGCGGCACCCATCCGATCACCAAACGGCCCGGCTGGTGGGACACCACGGTGGGGCCGGGCAAGCCGCTCGATCCGGATCGCTATTTCCTGATCTGCCCCAATCTCCTCGGTGGCTGCATGGGGACCACCGGGCCCAGCGAGACCAATCCGGCAACCGGGAAACCCTGGGGTCTCGATTTCCCGGTGATCACCATCGGCGACATGGTGAACGTCCAAAAGCTGCTGGTAGATCATCTCGGCATCGGCCAGCTGTTTTCGGTCGTCGGCGGCTCCATGGGCGGCATGCAGGTGCTCGATTGGGCCGCCCGTTTCCCCGAGCGGGTCTTTTCGGTGATGCCCATCGCCACCGCGCTGCGCACCTCCGCCCAGAACATCGCCCATCACGAGGTCGGCCGGCAGGCGGTGATGGCCGATCCCGACTGGTGCGGCGGCCGCTACCAGGAAGAGGGCAAGCGGCCCCATCGCGGCCTCGCGGTCGCGCGCATGGGGGCGCATATCACCTATCTTTCGGAAACCGCCCTGACCCGCAGGTTCGGGCGCAGCCTCCAGGCGCGGGACCGGGTCACCTACGGGTTCGAGGCCGATTTTCAGGTGGAAAGCTACCTGCGCCACCAAGGCATCACCTTCGTCGACCGGTTCGACGCCAATTCGTACCTCTACATCACCCGGGCGATGGATTACTTCGACATGGTGGAGGAACACGGCGGCGTCGCCACCGAAATCTTCGCCGGCACCAATGTACGCTTCGGCGTCATCAGCTTCACCAGCGATTGGATGTTCCCCACCGCCGAGAACCGCGAGATCGTCAAGGCGCTCAATGGCGTCGGCGCCAATGTCAGCTTCGTCGAGATCGAAACCGACCACGGCCACGATTCCTTCCTGATGGATGTCGCCGACTACCACCGGGTGATCCGCGGCTTCCTGGAGGGGGCGGCGGAACTGCGGGGGGAGGCCGGACCATGAGCACGGAATACGGCAATGACACCCCTGGCGGCCCGGGCGGCCCGGGCGGGGGAGCGGGCTTTAAAAAACGCATCCGCGTCGATCAACAGTTGATCGCCGACCTGGTGCCGGCCGGCGCGCGGGTTCTCGATGTCGGCTGCGGCGACGGTGCGCTGCTTTACCATCTCAGCCATTTCAAGGGGGCCGACGCGCGCGGCATCGAGATCAACCGCGCCCGGGTGGCCGCCTGCCTCAACCAGGGGCTCTCGGTGATCCAGGGCGACGCCGAGGTCGAGCTCAGGGATTATCCCACCGGCTCGTTCGACTGCGTGGTGCTGAGCCAAACCATCCAGGCGGTGGGCGACCCCAAGGGCACCCTGGAAACCCTGCTCAGGATCGGCAATCGCGCGGTGGTGTCGATCACCAATGGGGGCTATTGGCGCAACCGCGTGCGATTCGCCCTTGGCGGGCGGGTGCCTTTCCCGGATGACCCCGGCGAAAGCTGGTACGACACCGCCAATATCCATCCCTGCACCATCCGCGATTTTGTCGGCCTCGCCGATGAAATGGGCATCAAAATCGAGAAATGTTTCGCCGTCAGGGCATCGGGCGCCACCCGGGAGGTCTATCCCTGGTCCGCCGCCGCCAACCTGTTCGCGGTCCAGGCCGTGTTCGTGCTGGGCTGGCGCTCAGCGCCCAGTGAGGCGGGGTAGTCCCATATCCGCCGGCACCTGGACGGTCCGCCGGCGCGCCCGCGCGGTGACCAGGCCGGCCGCGTATATCTGCTTTCCCGCCTCCATCAGCACCACCCCCGCGAAACGCGGAAACCAGCGGCTGCCGGCTTTTTCCCAGGCGGGCGCGGCGCCCAGCACCATGCGCGAGCGCGCCGGCGGCATGAACAAGGCGCCGGCCTCCACCGTCGGCGTGAACAGGCAATCGCGCAACAGCCGGGAAAGCTGCCCCGGGGTGAAGGGATGGCCATGGCCGAAGGGGGTCCGCTCAAGCCGCGCCCAGATGCCGTGGCGGTTGGGCACCACCGCCAGCATGCGCCCGGAATCGCTCAACACCCGCCAGACCTCGCGCAGCATGGGGCGCAGCTGCTCGGAACTCTCGACGCCGTGAACTAAAAGGATCCGGTCCACGGAATTATCGGCAAAGGGCAGTTCCGCCTCGTCCACCAGCACGGTCCTGTTGGGCCCGCCCCGGGGCCAGTGGATGACGCCCTGGCCCGCCGGCATGGCGGCGATCACCCGCTCGGAATCGTCGAGTAACGGCCGCAGATAGGGCGGCCCATAGCCCAGCCCCAGCACCCGGCGGCGGGCCAGATCGGGCCAGATCTCGCGAATCCGGCGGCGCACCACGCGGCCCGCCACCTGGCCCAGGCTGGTGGCGTAAAAATCCCTGAGATCGACCACGTCCATCCACATGGCGCGAAGCCTATCATACCAGGGACCCGGGCGGGGCCCGGGTGGCCCCATTGGCGGAAGCGGACCGGAAATGCTACCCTCGGGGCGCCCCGGCACAACCGATATTTTGGGTGCGCCCCGGCACAACCGATATTTTGGGTGCGCCCTGGCACAACCGATATTCTGGGGCGCCCAGGGAGAGCCGCCTATGAAACTCTACTATTCGCCGACCTCGCCCTATGTCCGAATGGTGCGCGTCGCCGCCCTGGAAAAGGGGGTGGACGGCCGCATGGAGCTGATCGACGCCCGGGCCGAGGGCAACGACACCGAGGACAAGAACCCGCTCAACAAGGTGCCCACCATGATCACCGACGACGGCGAGACCTTGATCGAATCGAGGCTGATCTGCCGCTACCTCGATACCCTTGGCGCGGGGCCGGAACTCTACCCCCGGGACCCCGACGCCAGGCGCCGCGTGGCGCAGTTTGAGGCCTTGATCCACGGCGTGATGGATGCCGCCGTACTCAGGCGCATGGAGACCCGGCGCGAAGAAGGCAAGCAATCGGAATGGTGGGACCAGCGCCAGAAGCGCAAGATCGCCCTCGGCCTCGACCGGCTCGAGGACGATGTCGAAGCCATCACCGGGGCACCGACCATCGCCCCCATCACCCTCGGCTGCGCGCTTTCCTTCCTCGACCGCATCCTGCCCGATACCGATTGGCGCGCCGATCACCCCCGGCTCGCCGCCTGGTACGAATCTTTTAAAGACACGCCCAACATGGCCGCCACCGCGCCCGGCGACTGAGGGCGGCCGACGGCAGGCCGGCGATGAGGCCGCGCCCCGCCCCTTGCCGCGCCGTGACAAGGGGCTTGCGCGTACGCGCCAAATCCGCTGCAATGGCGGCACTTGGGCGGCATCGGGAGAAGCGCCGCCGGCAGAGAGCACAAGGCAAGCACATGACCGAATTTGGGGAGGTCGGGAGGCCTTCGGTCATCATTCACCAATATGCCAACCGGCGTCTTTATGACGCCAGCGGATCGCGCTACGTAACGTTGGACGATGTCGCGCGCATGGTGGGCGAGGGCGCGCGCGTCCGCGTGCTTGCCGCGGGCTCGGGGGCCGATGTCACCCGCCGGGTGCTGGCCAAGATCTTCTTCCAAGGTGAAGGCGGCGACGGACTTCTCGACGAGGTCGTTCTCACCCGCCTGATCCGACTCCGCAATCATCCCCAACGGGGCGTCTTGTCCCGGCATATCACCCAAGCGCTCGAATCATTCCCGCGGCCGAAGACCACCGGCGGCGAGGTGCTGCCGTTCGCGGGCGGTTCCGGCCCGGACCCGGCCCATACCCGGATCGACGCGCTTCAGGCGCGGCTCAAACGGCTGATCGGGGAGGCCGACCGCACCCGCAAATAGGGTGGTCACGGGGTCGCGGCGATCGCTTCCCCGACCATGGCGACCAGGCGGTCGATTTCGTCTTCGGAGATGATCAAGGGCGGCGAAAGGGCGATGATCTCGCCCGCCTGGCGCGTCAGCGCCCCGATCTCCAGGCATTTGGTGAAGACATCGTAGGCCCTGGCGCCCGGCTTGCCGTCGCGGCTGGTGAACTCGATCCCGGCGACGATGCCGATATTACGCACGTCGATGACGTTGGCCGCCCCGTCCAGGCGGTGGACGGCATCCTCCCAATAGGCCTCGAGGCTTGCCGCGCGGGCGAAGAGGCCGTCGTTGTCATAAATGTCGAGGGTCGCCAGCGCCGCCGCGCAGGCCATGGGATGCCCGGAATAGGTATAGCCGTGGAACAACTCGACCGTTGCCTCGGGCGCCTTCATGAAGGCGTCGTGCACGCCCTCGCGGACCAATACCGCGCCCATGGGAATGACGGCATTGGTCAGTCCCTTGGCGATGGTCATGAGGTCGGGAAGGACGCCGAACCGCTCTGCGGCGAAGGCGGCACCGAGCCGGCCGAAGCCGGTGATGACCTCGTCGAAGATTAAAAGGATGCCATGGGCATCGCAGATCTCGGCCAAGCGTTCGAGATAGCCCTTGGGTGGCACCAAGGCGCCGGTGGATCCGGCCATGGGCTCGACGATCACGGCGGCGATGGTGGACGCGTCGTGGAGCGCGATCAGGCGGACTAGATCATCGGCGAGATGGGCGCCCCACTGGGGCTGGCCGCGGGAAAAGGCGTTGTGTTCGAGGTCGTGGGTATGAGGCAGGTGATCGACACCGGCTAAGCCCGCGCCGAACTGCCTGCGGTTGTTGCCGATGCCGCCCACCGACATGCCGCCGAAATTGACACCGTGATAACCGCGTTCCCGGCCGATCAGCCGGGTCCGGCCGGGCTCGCCACGGGCATGGTGGTAAGCGATGGCGATCTTGAGCGCCGTTTCCACCGCCTCGGACCCGGAATTCACGTAGAAAACATGGTCGAGATCGCCCGGCGCCAGTGCGGCGAGACGGCGGGCCAGTTCGAACGCCTTGGGGTGCCCTATCTGGAAGGCGGTGGCGTAGTCCAGCTCGGCCGCCTGGGCGGCGACGGCGGCGGTGATTTCATCGCGGCAATGGCCGGCATTGACGCACCACAGGCCGGCGGTACCGTCGAGAATCTCGCGCCCGTCGGCCATGAAATAATGCATTCCCTTGGCCTTGACGAACAGCCGCGGCGCGTTCTTGAACTGGCGGTTGGCGGTAAACGGCATCCAATAGGCATCAAGGTCGTTGGCAATCTGGATCGCGGGATCGCGGCTCAAATTTTCATCCTCTCCTGGCGCCGTTTCACGGTGGATGCGGTGCATCCGGGTGGCGAGCTTAGAGCACTCCACCCCGCACTCCCAGCGGCAATGCCCCAAAGAATATAAAGTTAATATTTATGGTTAATTCTTTACTTCCATCAAAGGTATATGAAAAATATGCGGTTTCATTAATTTATTAGTTAAAATTTTATTAAAAATTCTTTTTCTTCTACTTGACATCCCTATAAGTAAAATTTTAAATAAATTCGGTATAACATGACCAAACTTCGGGCAGGGATGCGCGCGTGAATTATCTAGGAATTGTTTCCTACTCCGGCATGGCCGTCGGGCGCGGCGGTGGCGTCGATGGCACCACCATGGCGCTGGCGCCGGCCGGCAAAGCGGCGCGCGTCGGTGAAGTGCAGGCCGAGCACCGGCGCCACATCTTAAACGTCCCCCTGCGGAACGGGCGCCCCACCGGCGGCGTGGACACCCGTCTCCCGGTCCTCATCGATGTTCCGGCGCGGCGGACCCGCGCCGAGCCCCATCAGGGGACGGTCCTCGCCTTTCTCGCCCAGCATATCGCCCAGGAAGTCGCGCCCGAGGTGGCGGGGCTCGACCGCCATGCCTCCGCCGCCCGGGCCTATATGGGCGCCCGCGACTTCAACGCCGAGATGCTGCCCCAGGGCGCCGGGCTCGATATCAGGATCTGACCCCGGACCGGTCAAACGGTTCAATTTGACCCCATAATGCTCTAGGATTATTGCCCCTGACGGGGCCGGCCGGCGCACCGTCTCAACCATATGGGCCGATGTCCGGATCGAAACCGCGGGTTCTTTTTCTGGTCACCGAGGACTGGTATTTCTGCTCCCACAGGCTGGGGCTCGCGCGCGCGCTGGCGGCGGCGGGGTGCGAGGTGGGCGTCGCCTGCCGCGTCACCGGCCATGGCGCGGCCATCGGCCGCGAGGGGTTTCGTCTGTTCCCCATCAAGATGTCGCGCAGTTCCATCAATCCCTTTCATCTTACCGCAAGCGTTGCCCGGATCGCCCGCGTCTATGGCGCCTTTCGCCCCGACATCGTCCACCATGTCGCCCTGAAGCCGGCGCTGCTCGGCGGCCTCGCCGCGCGCATCGCCGGAATCGGCAAAATCATCAACGCCGTCGCCGGGCTGGGATATGTTTTCTCCTCGTCGTCGCTGCGCGCGCGCCTGCTGCGGCCCGCCATGCGCGGCTGTTTACGGCTTCTGCTCGATGGCGCGGAGGTGCGCGTCATCGTGCAAAATCCGGAAGACGGTGCCGCGCTCTCAGGCCCGGGCATGGTCGCCGCCTCTCGCCTGCGGCTGATCCCGGGCGCCGGCGTCGACCTCACCCGGTTCCGGCCCGCCCCGGAACCGCTCGGTCCGCCGCGGGCGACCCTGGTGGCGCGGATGATCGTCGAAAAGGGCATCCATGAATTGGTCGAGGCGGCGCGCGGGCTGGCCGCACGGGGCATCGATGTGCGCATCACCCTGGCCGGCGAGAGCGACGCGGAAAACCCCTCCGCCATCCCCCAGCGCACCCTCCGACAATGGTCCGAGGCGGGCATTGTCGAGGTTCTCGGCCACGTCGAAGACATCCCGGCCCTATGGGCGGAAAGCCATATGGCGGTGCTGCCGTCTTACTACGCCGAGGGGGTGCCGCTGTCGCTGATCGAGGCGGCGGCTTGCGCGCGGCCCATGATCGCCGCCGACGGGCCGGGCCTGCGCGATATCGTGCGCCACGGCGAAACCGGCCTCCTGGTGCCGCCCAGGGACGCGAGCGCCCTGGCCGACGCCATCGCGCTCCTTGCGGCGGACCCGGAGCTCCGCCGCCGCATGGGGGCCCAGGCCAGGCGCCTCGCCGTTGAGAAGTTCGGCAGTGACGCCATCATCGCCCAAACCCTGGAGGTCTATGGCGAGATCCTGGGAGACGCCTGGCCCAAGGCCTGAGGGCGCGGCGTGTAAGGGCGGCCGTCCAAGGCATTTGCCTTTGCCCTAAAAATCCCCACACTGGGGACCCCGCCGCCGCCGCGACGGGGGCGGGCGCCCTAACCGAACAGGCCGGACCGATGGAATTCAAGACCCGAAAGGTCGTCACGCCAAAGGACCTCAACCCCCACGGCACGCTGTTCGGCGGGCGGGCGCTGGAATGGATCGACGAGGAGGCCTTCATCTTCGCCTCGTGCCAGCTGGGGTCCACTTCCCTGGTGACCAAGCTGATGTCGACGGTGAATTTCGTGTCCTCGGCGCGGCTCGGCGATATCGTCGAAATCGGCTGCGAGGCGCTGAAATTCGGCACCACCTCGATCTCGGTCAAATGTCAGGTGCGGCGCATGGATACCGGCGACTTGATCACCGCCGTGGGGGAGATCGTCTTCGTCAACGTCGGTGATGACGGGCGCCCCGTGGCCCATGGCGTGACGCGCGCCACGGCGGCGGGCGGCGGCGGCTGAACCGGGATCAGGAGATTAGGGGTTCGAATCCCTTTGGGAACAACACTTTTAGAATTTTTCTTCTTATGGGCTAACCAATAGGCTAACAAAAAGGGGTATCTGGCCCGCCCCTGGCAATCTATCTAAACTCGACACGGGAGCCCCATCTTGTGGCGGTGGTGACCGGCGGGGGGCCGGGGCACCCCCACCCCCCGCTTTGAAAAAACCCCGCCCCCGTCGATGGTGGTCGTG
>JAPUGG010000048.1 GCA_027292975.1 Alphaproteobacteria bacterium
CAGGCCGTTTTCAAGGTCGGCGCCGTGCACGACCACGGCATCGGCAAGGGCGAAACTCAAACGAAACGCGCGTCCGGCGATGCCACGATGCAGGATCTGCCGATTGGCCTCTTCCTCTTGGGAACGCTTGATTTTTCCCGAAATCACGAGGCTGTTGTCCTTGACGGTGATGTCCAGGTCGTCGGTGCCGAAGCCCGCCACGGCGACCGTGATGCGGTAGTGATATTCGTCGGTCTTTTCGATGTTGTAGGGCGGGTAGGCGCTGTCGCCCTGGGGTGCGCGGGCGCTCTCCATCAAACGGTTGATGCGGTCGAAACCGACCGTCGAGCGGAACAGGGGAGAGAAATCAAAAGCAGTCATGTCCATATCCTCCTTAGATAAGCAATACGGGTTTGGCAATGGCCCGGACCGTCTCTTGACCGGATCCGGGAGCGGCCCGCAATGGGCGCCGCGTGGAATTTATTTGGGGTGCCGGGGCCGAGTTTCAAGTCTCGGCATACCGGATTTAAAAAAATTATTTTTGTAAATCAATAACTTAACGATTTTACGGTAGGCTATCGCGCCGAATCGTATTGCCGGGGACCGGGATATGGTAATTTAAATCAACCAAGAAGATAGCGAGACGACAGGATGGCGACGCAAGGCGAGGCCCCCACCGCATTTTTTTCGAAGACCTACGATGAAGCGACCGGTCTTCTCATGGAGGCGCGCGACTACCTGGCCACGGAAGAGCACGTCGACCGGGCCGGCCTGGGGTTGGGCGACCGCTTGCGGCTGACCTGCGAGACCATCAGGTTGACCGCGCGCCTCACCCATATCATGGCCTGGCTGTTGGCCCGCAGGGCGGTTTTCGCCGGGGAACTGACGCCGGTGGAGGCGACGTGCCCGCCCTATCTGTTGGCGCGCAATGAAACCCTGGCCGACGGCGATCCCACGGCTTACGAAAATCTGCCCGAGATTCTTTCGGAGCTGATGGATCGCAGCCACCGGCTCTATATCCGCGTCGCGCGGCTCGACCAGCTGGCGCAGCGCACCGCCCACCTCGCGCCGCCCTGGCATTAGGCCGGGCTCCATCACGCGCGTCGGGCACGCGCTTCGGGCAAAGCGACGGTTCGCCATGCCAAAAAGGCCGGCCCCAGGGGCCGGCCAATGCGTTGGGATAAGAGATCGGGGCGAAAGGGATCGGGCAGGCCTTACTTCAGGCCAAAATCCTGGAACCGCTTGTTGAACTTGGCGAGCTGGCCGCCGGTATCGATGAGACGATGGACGCCGGTCCAGGCCGGGTGAGACTTCGAATCGATATCCAGCTTCAGGGTATCCCCGGGCTTGCCCCAGGTGGACCGTGTCTGATAGGTGGTGCCGTCGGTCATGGCCACCGTGATCTCGTGATATTCGGGATGAATGTCTTTTTTCACGGCCCGTCTTCCATGGTTTTGTCCGCCGGGGGGCGAAACGAGGGGCTTTAATATCCATTGGGGGGGTTCAATGCAAGGAAAATGCTCTAGATTACCGCCCCTGGCAGGGCCGCGGACCCGCGCCCAGGAGCCCCAACGCGGGAATAGCCCCCCATGAGCATGGCACCTTCCAAGAGTTCCATTGAAGACGGCGACGGGCTGGGGCCCCCGAAAGGGCCGCTTTCGGCCTTACGCCAGCTGTGGCGCTATGTCGCGCCCTATCGCCTTGCCGTCATCGGCGCCGTGCTGGCGCTGAGCCTGGCGGCGGTGACGGTATTGGTCGTCGGTATCGGGCTCCGGATGCTGGTGGACCAGGGCTTCACCGGCCAGGACACGGGGCTGCTCGACCGTGCCCTGTTGGGGTTGTTCGTGGTGATCGTGATTCTCGCCATCGCCACTTATTCGCGTTATTCGCTGGTCTCCTGGCTGGGCGAGCGGGTGGTGGCGGATATCAGAAAGCTGTTGTTCGGCCACGTGTTGACGCTGGATTCCGCGTTCTTCGAGATCACCCGGGTGGGCGACGTGCTGTCGCGGATCACCACCGACACCACGCTTCTACAGGTTATCATCGGCTCATCGGCCTCGGTCGCCATGCGCAATCTGCTGTTGTTGTCGGGAAGCTTGGTGATGCTGGCGGTGACTTCTCCCAAGCTCACCTTGATGGTGGTCTTCATCGTCGCCGCCGTAGTCGCGCCCATCGTATTCATCGGCCGCCGGGTGCGGCGTTTGTCCAGGACCAGCCAGGACCGGGTGGCCGATGTCGGCGCCCACGTGGAGGAGAGCCTGAATGCAGTCCGTACGATCCAGGCTTTTTGTCACGAGGAAATCGACCGGGACGATTTTTCCGGCCGGGTCGAGGACGCCTTCGGCGCTGCCGTGAGACGGATCCGGGCGCGGGCGGCGCTGACCGCGGTGGTCATTATTTTCGTCTTCAGCGGGGTCGGGACGATCCTGTGGATCGGCGGCCATGATGTGCTGGCGGGGCGCTTGTCGGCGGGCGAACTCTCGGCGTTTGTTTTTTATTCGATTTTGATGGCCGGGGCGACCGGCGCCGTCAGCGAGGTCGTGGGCGACCTGCAGCGCGCCGCCGGCGCGATGGAGCGGCTGACCGAGTTGCTGGCCGTCCGGCCCGGCATTTCCGCGCCCGAGAATCCGGTGCCCATGCCGGTCCCGCCACGGGGCGAGGTCAGTTTCGAGCATGTCACCTTCCATTACCCGTCGCGGCCCGAAATGGCGGCGTTGAGCGATTTCAGCCTGACCATCGGCAAGGGTGAGAAGCTTGCCCTGGTGGGGCCGTCGGGCGCCGGCAAGTCCACCGTATTCCAGTTGCTGCTGCGGTTCTACGACCCCGATCAGGGACGCATCGCCTTCGATGGGGTCGAGCTTAGGAACACCGATCCCAGGGAGTTGCGCGAGCGCATCGGGCTGGTTGCCCAGGACCCCGTGATCTTTTCCACCAGCGGCCTGGAAAACGTTCGCTACGGCCGGCGCGACGCCAGCGACGAAGAGGTTCGCGCCGCCGCCGAGGCGGCCGCCGCGGCCGATTTCCTCGATGCCCTCCCCCAGGGCTTCAATACCTATCTCGGCGAAAAGGGCATTCGCCTGTCGGGCGGCGAGCGCCAGCGCATCGCCATCGCCCGCGCCATACTGCGCGACCCGGCATTGTTGCTGCTGGACGAGGCGACCAGCGCCCTTGATGCGGAAAGCGAGCGTCTGGTCCAGCGGGCGCTGGCCCGTCTCATGGCGGGGCGCACCACGGTCATCATCGCCCACCGGCTGGCCACGGTTTTGGAGGCCGACCGTATCGTCGTCATGGATGAAGGCCGGATCGTCGCCCAGGGCACCCACCAGGATCTGATGGCCGAGGGCGGGCTCTACGCCTATCTCGCCGATCTGCAATTCGACGTCGATCGGGTCCGGGCCGGCGGGCTGGGGCGCGATGCCCTCAGCGCTGGGTGAGCTTCAGTTCGATGCGCCGGTTGCGGCGGTGGGAGGCTTCGGTGTTGCCCGGGTCGATGGGCTGATAACGGCCGAAGCCGGTGGCGGCGAGGCGGTTCGCGTCGACCCCTCGTGAAATCAGGAACCGTACCACCGACAAGGCGCGCGCGGTGGAAAGCTCCCAGTTGGACGGATATCTGGCGGTGGAGATGGGTCGGATGTCGGTATGGCCGTCGACCCGGAGCACCCAGTTGAGGTTGGCGGGGATCTTCGCCGATATTTCCTTGAGCGCCCCGGCTAGGCGCTGCAACTGGGCCATGCCCGCCGCGTTTAACGCCGCATCCCCGCTCGCGAACAGGACCTCGGACTGGAACACGAAGCGGTCGCCGACCACCCGAACGTCGCTGCGGCTACCCAGCACCTGGCGCAATTTGCCAAAGAATTCGGAGCGGTAGCGCGACAGCTCCTCGACCTTAGCGGCCAACGCCGCGTTGAGTCGCCTGCCCAGATTGGCGATCTGGATGTTCTGTTCCCGCGCCTTCTTTTCGGACGCACCAAGTACCGCCGCCAGCTTCGCCAATTCCTGGCGCAGGGCGGCGATCTGGTTATTGAGGAGCACCGCGCGGCGGCGCTGGTCCAGTTCGGCGGCGCTCAGCTCCTCGATCCGGATATCCCGCGCCTTGAGCTCCTTCTGGGTGAGCAGGGTCCGTTGGCGTTGATCGGCAAGCTGGGCGACGAGTTCCTTGGAGCGGTCCCTTAGCGCCCCGGCGTCGGCCCGGGCATCCTTGAGGCCGGCGGCGAGGGTGCCGACCCTTTGCTCGAGCGTCTTGCGCAGCTTGCGGAGGGCGGCGATATCGACCTTGAGGCTGACGATTTCCAGCAGGTGCACGCGGACCGTTTCCTTGCTCACCGAAATCACCTTCAAGGCCGATTCTATTTCACCCTTGAGGCGCCGGGCCTCGGCCTGGGCCTCGGCGGCGGTGGCCTGAAGGTCGGACAGCCGGAGCGTCAGCCTGTCCCGCTCGGTGGTAGACGCTTGGAGCTGACTCGATAGCCGGGACACGGTGCCGCGCAGTTCGACATTGGTGCGCCGTTCCATTCCCAATACTTCGGTCAATTCCGCGATGTTGGTCTCAAGCCGCATGAGAGCTTGGTCGCGGCCCGTCAGAAGTTCGGACAGGAAGAACTGGGCGAGGACGAAAACGGTGAGCAGGAAAATGATCACCATCAGCAAGGACGCCAAGGCGTCGACGAATCCCGGCCAAATATCGGCGGTGGGTGATCGTGATCGGCTTGCGAGACCGGCCATCGAACCTTAGCTGCCGCTCCGGCCCTGGGCCTTGCTGCTGCCGGCGGCGATGGTCCGGGCCAACAGCTTGATCTCCGACCGCAGCTCCTCGGTGGCCTGCCTCCTCCCGGTGGAGGTCTCCTCCAACAGACGGGCGAGATAAACCTCGATATTGCGGATGTGGCCGCGGCTGGCCTCGTCGAACCCGCCGCCTTCCGTGGCCGCTCCTAGGCGTTCGAGCACCGGGTGAAGCTCCATCTGGCTTTGGGCGAGCTTGGTGAGAAGGGCTTGTTCCACCTTCATCTGGTCGCTCAGGGTGGTCAGCTTTTCGGCCAGTTGGGTAAGCGCCGCGGAGGTCGAAATGCGGCCTTCTTCGCCGCGGGCCAAAATCCGCTGCAGCGAATCGAGCCCTTCGGCGGTCTGTTCCAGGAGCGCTTGCACGTAATCGGGCACGCCGCCGGCGCCGCCGAAGGCCGGCGCCGGCGCGGTCAGCCGCGTCAGCCCCGACAGCCATTCCTCGAGATCGTTGTAAAAGCGGTTTTGAGCCTGACCCGTTTGCAGGTCGAGGAAGCCGAGGACTAAAGACCCTGCCAGTCCGAACAGCGACGATGAAAAAGCCGTGCCCATCCCCGAAAGCGGCGCGGTGAGCCCTTCCTTGAGGCGCGCGAAGGTGTCGGTGAGGTCGCCGCCGCTGCCGAGTTTGAGGCCGCCGATCACGCCGGACACCGAATTGATGGTGAGCAACAATCCCCAGAACGTGCCCAACAGACCGAGAAAGATGAGCAGGCCGATCAGGTAACGCGCCAAGGCGCGCGATTCATCCAAGCGGGAGGCAATGGAATCCAGCAAAGACCGCATGGAGCCGGCGGTTAGGCGGAGCGGTCCCTGGCGCTCGCTCAGCATGGTCGCCATGGGCGCCAACAGCCTTGGCATCGGAATGTCGCTGTCCTCACCCATCGAGGATGGCCGCCCGTGGGCGTCCTGGCGACGCCGATAGTCGGTGATCCAGGCGGCTTCGTGGCGCAGCACCACCACCTGCCGGAAAGCGTAAGCGATGCCGAGGAACAGGATGCCCAGGATCAGCCCGTTAAGGGCCGCATTGGCCATGAAGGCCCGTGCCAGGGGCGGGTACAGGAACCCAGCCACGGCGGCGACGGCGGCGAGAAAGAACGCCATGCGTTTGAGGTAAGGTTCCAGCCTGAACATGTTTCCTGCCTGGGGATGCGCGGGGGTTCAGCCTACGGCTTCGGCCCGCTTATGGCTGGTGGGAACGGCGTTCGCGCTCACCGGGTGAATACCAAGAGGTCGACACGGTTGGGGACGCCGTCGGCGAACTTGGAGCCCAGCGCGCGGACATCGATTCGCGTGGCCTTGACGCCGCGCTTGATCAAATGGGAACGGACCGCCAACGCCCGGCTAAGGGAAAGCCGCCGGGCCTGGGAAACGGTCCCGGTATTGCCCCGGGCGTAGGCCTTGAGTTCCACCCTGAGCCTCGGGTTCTTGGCCAGGGCCGCCGATACCGGCCCGAGGATGGCCTGGCCGTCCGCTTCCAAGCGGGCCGAGCCAGGCGCGAACAGGATCAGCCGCTTGGAGCCGGTGGCGACCGGCCCAAGTCTGGGGATGGAAGCGACCTGCTTGCGTGGGCTTTTGGCCTTGGCCGGGGCCGGTGTCGTTTTCGCCAGCGGCGTGGCGGCAACGCTTGCGCGCGGTGCGGCGGCGACCGGCGGTGATGGAGGCGGCGGGACGGCGGGCGCAGCGGTGACCCGCCGCGGGGCCGGGGTCGGCTTGCGCACGGCCTTGGGCGGGGCCGGCATCGGCGGGATGGCGGTGCGTAGGGGCGCGGCGGTGGGTTTCGGTTTCTTCATCACCGTCGGCGGCGCCAGGGGCGGCGCTTTCAGGTTCGCGGTGGCCCGCGACTTGGGTTTGGGCCTGGTCCGCGGCGGAACCACACCCTTGGCCGTGCCGCGCCGTTTACCGGTGGGCTTCGCCTTGGCCGGAGAGGACATTTTCATCTTGGGTTTGGCCCGGGGCTTGGCCACCGGCATCACCACGGAGGGCTTCGGCACGATCGACGGGGCGGCGGCCGTCCGGCGTGTGGACCGGCGGGCCGGTCGACGCCGCGGTTTGCGTAACCTGGTGCGCTTCCCCATAGTTCCTGGCTGCCGCAGGATGATGCGCTGTCCGGGTTTGAAGATGCTGCCGGGAAAAAGCAGAACCCTTTGCCTGGGTGAGGCCCCGCCACTATTGCCGTCGAGCACCGAGAGGTCCACCTGGACCGGGCTTCCGCCGCGATTGCCAATAACCACCGTCTGATCCTGGGCCAGGGCAGCACCGGTGATCCCGGTGAAGACCAGGGCGACGGCGGCCAAGCCCGGCACGGCAAGGATTGGGGTCCGCCGGCGCGATGTGGTGAAGGTCATGGCAGGGCAACTCCCTCGGTAAGGGCCTGTTGGGGGCGGGGCAATCATGTGTCGCGCGTGAAAACCCATACCGCACAATAGACTAACGACGGCGGCGCAAACAACTGCCTTCCCCGGCGCCGGCCCCGGCCCCGGCCCCGGCGATGTCAGGCCGGCCCGGGTTCAGCGGCCTCGAGGACACGGCGCAAGTCCGCGTGAAGGTGATCGTTGGCGGCGACGATGGACCCGGTTTCCATCATGGCCGATCCGCCGCCCAGTTCCGAGACGAATCCACCCGCTTCGCGCACCAGCAGAACACCCGCCGCCAGGTTCCAGGGTTCCAGCCCTTCCTGCCAGTAGCCATCGAAGCGGCCCGCTGCCACGTAGGCCAGATCGAGCGCCGCCGAGCCGAACCGGCGCAGGCTGCCGGCTTTGGCCAGGAGCGCCGCCGCGTGGGCGAGAAGCGCTTGGCGGCCGGCCTCGTCAAGGGTGGGCCAGCCTATGGCGAAGAGCGCTTCGGCCATCGCCCGCCGCCCCGAGACCCGCATACGGCGGTCGTTGAGATAGGCGCCCTGGGCCTTATCCGCCCAAAAGGATTCGTCGGTGAGGGGATTGTAGACGAGCCCGGCGATGGTCTCGCTCCGAACGCGTCGGCCCGAAGTGAAGTCGCGCTCGACGGCGATGGAAATGCAAAAGCGCGGGATGCCATGGAGGAAATTATCGGCGCCGTCCAGGGGATCGACAATCCAGCGATGCGCGCCGTCCCGGCCGGCGATCTCACCGCCATCTTCGGTCAGGAATCCAAAATCGGGCCGCGCCCGGGCCAACTCCTCCCTGAGCAAGGCCGCCGATTTGAGATCGGCGGTGATGACGAATCCGCCCGGCCCCGTGGGGGAGGCCTGCAGCTGCTCCACCTCCCCGAAGTCACGAATCAAACCGCGGCCCGCCTTGCGGGCGGCCCGCTCCATGACGTTGATTAGGGGGGATTTAACGACCATTAGCCCTTGGCTCGTTCCACGTAGGTGCCGTCGGCGGTGGCCACGACGATGCGCATGCCGGTCTCGATATGGGGCGGCACCATGACCCGGCTGCCGTTGTCCATTTGCGCCGGCTTGTAACTGGAAGCGGCCGTCTGGCCCTTGATCACCGGGTCGGCCTCGAGGACGGTCATGGTGATGTGTTCGGGCAGGGTGATGGAGAGCGGCTCGCCTTCATAACTTTCCACCTTCACCATCATTCCGTCCTGCAGATAGGCCTCCTGGTGGTCGTCGATCATGTCCTTGGAGAGGGCGATCTGCTCGTAGGTTTCGGTGTCCATGAAGGTGTAGCTGTGCTCCTCGGCGTAAAGGTATTGATATTCCTTCTGGTCGAGGCGTACGCGCTCGACGCTTTCCGATGAACGGAATCGTTCATTGAGCTTGGTGCCGTCGCGGATGTCCTTGAGCTCCACCTGGAGATAGGCGCCGCCCTTGCCGGGCTGGGTGTGCTGGGTCTTAACCGCCACCCATAGGCGGCCCTTGTGCTCAATCACGTTGCCGGGACGGATGGCGTTGCCGTTGATCTTCATGGTCGCACCTTGATGGTCGCAGCTTGGAAATCTAGAGTATTTTCCGGCTAAATTGAACCATTCGACCGGAAAATGCGCTAGCGGCTTATGCCGAGATGGCCTGGGCTTCGGTGATGGTTTTATTGAACGCTTTGACCGCAACGCCTGGGCCGTCAGCGTGGCTCCACACGGCCGAGAGCACGGCGATGAAATCGGCGCCGGCCTTGACCAGGGGCGCGCAATTGGCCGCCGTGATGCCGCCGATGGCAACGCTTGGCACGGTCATCATTTCCGACCACCAGCTGAGAATTTGGGCATCCGGGTGGCCGATGGCGTCCTTGGTGGCGGTCGGATAGAAGGCGCCGAACGCGACGTAATCGGCGCCTTTTTCCGCGGCGACCATGGCGAAATGCCGCGAATCGTGGCAGGTGATTCCGACGATGGAATCGTCGCCCACCGCCGCGCGCGCCTCCTCATAGGACGAATCTTGTTGGCCCACGTGAACCCCGTCGCAGCCGGTCTCGGCGGCGAGATCGGGGCGGTCGTTCAGGAGGAAGGCGACATCGCGGGATTGGGCGACCGGGGCAAGGGTGCGGACGGCTTCCCGGATGGCGTCGTCGTCGATGCCCTTGAGCCGAAGCTGTACGCAGGCGACGTTGCCGGCATCCAGCGCCAGGGCCAGGGTATCGGCGAAGGGGCCCGGATCCACGCGCTCGGGCGTGATCAGGTAAAGCCGGCAGGACTCGGTCACGGCTGTCCAGCTAGACGCGTGGCGGGCCGGTCAATGCACGGCGCTGGCATAGGCGCGGCGCGGTTCCAGGATCTCGAGCCGGTTGCCGCCGGGATCGAAAATGAAGAACCGTTCCTGGTGGAAGTCGCGTTCCTCGGAATAGGCCGGCCCGGCGTCGTCGATCTCGACCCCGGCCGCTTCCAATGCCTTGCGGGCGGCCGCCAAATCGTCGACCTGGAACCCCAGATGGTTGCGCAGGTTCTTGTTCACGTCGGCCTGGGTGACGCCGCGCGCGACCCCCAGGTGCAACTCGTACCAGGGGTTTTCGCAGATCCGGAAATGCGCCCCCGCGGGACCGAGGCTGTCGGGCTTCTTGAGCCGCTCGAGACCCAAGATTTCACCGTAGAAATGGATCGCCTCCTGTTCCTTTTCCGGCGGAACCTGGACGTTCATATGATCCACGCGTTTGACCAGTTCCATGGCATTCCTCCCTTTATCGCCGGCCCTTATCGCCGCCGGCGGACGCCCCTGTCATGCCGCGCCGGCAGTCCTTCCCACGGGTTCAGTCCTTCCCCCGGTAAATGTCGATGACCCGGTCGAGCATGGCGATGGCCTCGCCCCGGGGCCGCTGGAAAGTGTTGCGCCCAACGATGGATCCGGTGCCGCCGCCATCCCTGATCGCCCGGACCTCGGCGAGTAGGCCGTCGAGATCCTTGGCTTCGCCGCCCGAGAACACCACCAGCCGGCGGCCGTTGAAGGCCGATTGCACCACATGGGCGATACGCTCACTCAGGGTCGCCCGGGGGATGTTGCGTTCCTCGTAGACCTTCTTGGCCGCCTCCAGCTCGAGGGCCTCGGTGGGCGGCTTGACCTTGATGATATGGGCGCCCATCAGGGCCGCCATCTGCGCCGCGTAAGCCGAAATGTCGATGGCGGTCTCGCCCGCCTTGGAAAGGTTGCCGCCGCGTGGGTAGGACCAGATCACCACGCAGAGCCCCGCGGCCTTGGCTTCCTCGGCCATTTCCCGGGCTTCTTCGATCATCTCGAAGGCGGCGTCGGAGCCCGGATAGATGGTCAGGCCGATGGCCGCACAGCCGAGCCTGAGCGCATCGTTGACCGAGCCGGTGATCGCCTGATCGGGATTTTCCGCGGCCGGCGCGAGCGAATTCGAAGAGTTGACCTTGAGGATCGTCGGCACGGCGCCGGCGAAGCTGTCGGCGCCCGCCTCGATCATGCCCAGCGGCGCCGCGTAAGCCGAAAGGCCGGCATCGACCGCGAGCTTGAAATGGTAATGGGGGTCATAGGCGTCGGGATTGGGCGCAAAGGATCGCGCCGGGCCGTGCTCGAACCCATGGTCGACGGGTAGGATCACCAGCCGGCCGGTGCCGCCCAGCTTTCCGTGCATCAATATGCGGGCAAGGTTGCCCTTGGTGCCGGGATTGTCGCTTTCATAACAACTGAGGATTTTTTTGACACGCTGGCTGATCTTCATCGCCTGTCGCTTCTCCTTATCCCTCTCAAGGGTCCGCTTGGCGGGTCCGCCCTGCCAAGCGCCGTCCCCTTGGTTTCAACTCAGCAATAACCTAGAGCATTTTCCGGCTAAATTGAACCATTTGACCGGAGTGAAATTACCTCGATGGTTTTGCAATCAGTGGCGGCGCGGGACCGCGCGGAGCCAGGCACCGACCGTCATTTGGGGGTCCCGGGCGTCGAGAAGATCAAGGGCCCCAATCCGCGTGTCGGTGACCAAGCGGCAGCCGGCGGCGCTGGCCATGGCGGCGATGCGCGCACGCACGGTTGGGCGCGCCTTGATGCGGATGGCTTCGACACCGGCGCGGATGGCGCCGAGCGCGAGGCCGGGCTCGGCACCGCAATCGAGCACCGTTTCGGCCTCGGCGCCGGGGTGCCGCGCCCGGGCGGCGGCCACCACTTCCTTGAACCAGGCGGCGCCGCCATGGGCCGCCGCGCCGGGGGCGCTCAGAAGGCGCACGGCGGTGCCGGCCGCCTCGGCGGCAGCGAGCGCGCCGGTGGCATGTGCGAGATTGTGAATGATGATGGTGGGCGGTCCCGCCAAGGCGTCCTCCAGGAATTTCGTCAGGGCCGGATACCGGTCAGGGATCATCCCTTGTAGGCGCGGGCGGCAGCCCTGGCAAGGCGCCGGCCCGTGAAAGTGCTCTAGTCGCGGTTGACGCTTGGGCATCAGCCGTCTTAATCTTCCGACCGCCCGGTCCCGCCGGCCGCAGCCTGGTTTGGGATCGAGCGCGTAGATTAGGGGGCCCCAGGGGACGTTTCCAATGAGTGATCTGACAGCGGCGCGGGAACAGCTGGAAAACGCCATCGCGCGCCTTGAGACGGCCCTGTCCGAACAAGCCGGGGGCACGGGGAATGTGGCGGGTGACAAAGCGCTCCAAGATGCCCGTGCCGAGCACCAAAACTTGCGTGCGGTGGCCGAAAGCGTTTCCGGACGCATCGACGACGTCATCGCGCGCCTTCGTGCGACCCTGGGTGAGAGTGCGGGGGGTGAGGGTGCGGGCCGTGGCGCCTGAGGCGCGGTTGGGGGCAAGAACAAGGGTAAAAAATCATGTCGCAAGTCAACGTTTACATCAACGGCCGCAATTACGATATCGCCTGCGACGACGGCGAAGAAGACCGCGTCCAAAAGCTCGGCCAGTATGTGGCCGATAAATTTTCCGAGCTGGTCGCCCAAGTGGGGCAGGTCGGCGATTCGCGGCTCCTGGTGATGACGGCGCTGTTGATTGCCGATGAATTATCCGACACCTATGCAAAGCTCGAAGGCAACGGTGCGGGTTCGGATTCGCCCGCCGATGCCGACCAAGCCACCGACGCCGAAGGCATCGCTATTTTGGTAAAACGCATAGAAGATATTGCCGCCGGCCTCGAACGTGGGTAAATTCTCCTGGAACGGACGCTGCCTGGTGCGTTAGGCCGCTAGATACCTGGGGCCAACATTCAACCCTCGGGAACTGTCCCTGCCGGAGTCGTGGCTCCGGTACACGGTGCCCACCTAACCATGAGGGCCTTAGAGAAGTAGCTAGGCCGACGGCTCGGCGGCTCCGTTCACTCGACCACCAAATGATCCATCTGCCGCGAGAAAGGCGGCCCGGTGCCGGCAACCGACCCCAATCCCAAAACCGCCATCAGGGCAAGCGCGCGGGAAACCCGGGCCTGTGCGTTCGAACGATTCGGTGGACGCATGGGCGCCGTTGTTACCGCCAATTTCTTCGCCCAATTCAGCCACCCGCCTGGTGTCGACATGGCGGGCTACTGGCCGACCACCGAGGAGGCCGACATCCGCCCGCTGATGACGGCGCTGCATCAACGCGGCCACCGCCTCGCCCTGCCAAGGGTCGTGGCCCGCGGTGCCCCGCTGCGGTTCCTCCGCTGGCATCCCGGCGACCGCCTCGAGACGGGTTTTGGCGGCATCCTCGAGCCCGCGGCGGGGGCTGAGGAAATTCACCCCGAAGTGCTTTTGGTCCCTTTGCTCGGCTTCGATGGGACCGGCCTGCGGCTGGGCTATGGCGGCGGCTTTTACGACCGCACCCTGGCGGCCCTGCGCAAAGCGCGCGATGTCGAGGCTATCGGCATCGCCTATTCTGATCAGGAGGTGGACAGCCTACCGGCGGGCGACCATGATGAGCGGCTCGACTGGGTCGTCACCGAGCTCGGCTGTCGCCGCTTTGGGCGGCCGTAATGACAAGAAGAAAGTTGTAAGGAAAGGCCGCGTGCGCCATGAATTTGTTGTTCTGCGGAGATATCGTCGGCCGCTCCGGCCGCCAGGCCATCGAGGCGTATCTGCCCGGCCTGCGCGACAGCCTGGCGCTGGATTTTGTGGTCGCCAATGGCGAGAACGCCGCCGCCGGGTTCGGCATCACGGCCAAGATCTGCGGCCAGCTTCATGATTTCGGGGTCGACGTGATCACCACCGGAAATCACGTCTTCGACCAACGTGAGATCATTCCCCATTTGGACAACGACACGCGCATTCTCAGGCCCGCCAACTACCCACCGGGGACGCCGGGCAAGGGCGCGACGGTGGTGCGGACGGCCCAGGGGAAGGAGGTTCTCGTCATTCAAGTGATGCTGCGGCTGTTCATGGAAGCCTTGGACGATCCCTTCCGCGGGGTCGAAGAGGCCATCGCCGAGCACCGTTTGGGCGAAAGCGTCGATGCCATCATCGTCGATGTCCATGGCGAAGCCACCAGCGAGAAGTCGGCCATGGGCCACGTGCTCGACGGACGCGTTTCCCTGGTCGTTGGCAGTCATTCCCATATTCCCACCGCCGATGGCCGTATTCTCGAGAACGGCACCGCCTATCAGACCGATGCCGGCATGTGCGGGGATTACGATTCTGTGATCGGCATGGAAAAGGAAGAGGCGATCGCCCGCTTCGTCACCCGCATGCGCAAGGAACGCCTGGCGCCGGCCATGGGGGAAGGTACCCTCTCGGCGGTGTTCGTGGAAACCGACGACGCCACCGGGCTCGCCCGCTTGGTCGCCCCGGTCCGTGTCGGCGGGGTGCTTGAGGAAACCCATCAAGGCGCGAAATAGGCCCGGGGAGAACCGGCTTTATGCCAAATAAGTGGAGGCGGCGCCTGGGGGAGCGCCGCCTCCGTTGGGGTCCGGTCGACGTTCTGGGGTTACATCGCCCGGACCTGGACCAGGAAATTGTCGACCTGTCCGGCCAGGGATTCCGACTGCTTGGACAGCTCCCCGGCGGCCTCCAGGACGTGTCAGAGCACTTAGGCGGCTCTGATATCGGCGAGGAACTTGTCGACGGCTTCGCGTAGACCCTCCGATTGGCGCGACAACTGGCCGGCCGCCTCGAGCACCTGGTTCGCGGCCTTGCCGGTCTCTTCCGCGCCCTCGGAGACGCCGGTGATGTTGCTGCTCACCTCCTGGGTGCCGGCGGCGGCCTCCTGGACGTTGCGTGAGATCTCCCCGGTCGCGGCGGACTGCTCCTCGACCGCCGCAGCGATGGTGGCGGCGATGTCGTTGACCTCGGTGATGGTCTTGCCGATGCCGCCGATGGCGTCGACGGCCTCGCCGGCGACGCTCTGTATGTCGGCGATCTGGGAGCCGATCTGCTCGGTCGCCTTGGCGGTCTGGGCGGCCAGCGACTTGACCTCGCTGGCCACCACCGCGAAGCCCTTGCCGGCATCGCCCGCCCGCGCCGCCTCGATGGTGGCGTTGAGCGCGAGTAGGTTGGTCTGCTCGGCAATGCCAGTGATCAGGTCGACCACGGCGCCGATCTTCTCGGCCGCCTCGGCCAGGCCCTGGACCGTGCCGTTGGTCTTCTCGGCCTCGTCCACGGCGCGCGTGGCGATCGCGGCGGATTGCTGAACCTGGCGGCCGATCTCGGTGATCGAGGCCGACATCTCGTCGGTCGCGGCGGCCACCGTCTGCACGTTCGTCGTGGCCTGCTCGGAGGCCGAGGCCACAGCGGCCGCCTGCTGGTTGGTCTCCTCGGCGGTGGCCGACATGGATGCGGCATTTGATTGCATCTCGGTGGCGGCGGAGGCGACGCATTCCAGGGCGGTCGCGGCGTCCTTGTCGAACGTCGAACAGAGATCCATAACACGCTTCACTTCTTCCTCTTTCGCGGCCTGCTCCTCGGCCTGCTCGGCATCCAGGCGGACCTTTTCGATGGCGTTGTCCTTGAACACCTGGACGGCGTCGGCCATCTCGCCGATCTCGTCGCTCCGGTCGGTCCCGGGGATGTCCGCCGAGGTGTCGCCACCGGCCAGTTGCTTCATGACCTCGGTCATCAGCTTGATCGGGTTGGCGATGCCGTTTCCGATCAGCCACGCCAGCAGGAAGCCGATAAAGAGGGCCACGGCGATACAGACCCCGATGATGAAATACGTGTTGCTAACCGTCTCCTCGTTGTTCGCCTGGCGTTGTTCCATCAAGCCGGTTTCCTCGGCTCGGAAGTCGGCCATAATCGCCCGGAAGCGGTCGAAGTACTTCTTACCCCGGGCCTCGCCGATCACGTCCGCCATGTCGTCCATGTTCTTGGCGGTGCCGATCTTGCGGCGTAGCGCGATGGCCGGTTCGCTGACCTGCTCCTGCCACTCCCGAAGGACTTTCTCGACCTCCTTGAGTCGCACGACCTGCTTCGGGTTGTCGTCGACGGTTTTCTGCAGGGCGGCAATCCCTTCGTAGGTCGCTTTCTCGCCACCCCGGTAGGGATCGAGGAAGCCCTCCTTGCCGGCCAGCAGATAGCCCCGCATGCCGGTTTCCATGTCCACGGCCGAGCCGACGATCGCCGCCGCGTCGCCCAGAACCACATGGGTGTGATTGACCCGTTTATTGGTCTCGACGATGGTGTTGATGCTGTAGACGCTGACGCCGCCAAGGATCAACAGGAGGACCA
>JAPUGG010000049.1 GCA_027292975.1 Alphaproteobacteria bacterium
GGAGACCCGGAGGACCTCTGCCGGGAGCGGCTCAAGCGGTTCAGGACGGGAAGCGAGAAAGTGGGCGAACGGACCTTGGCCCACGGCACGGCCTATATGTACCACCGAAAGAAACTGCCAGGCGGCGGCTTCGTCACCACCTTCACGGACCTCACCAAGCAGAAAATCGCGGAGCAGAAAATTTCCGCGCAGGCGGCGCTTCTCGAGGCCACCTTCCAAAACATGTCCCAGGGCATCGCGGTTTTCGATGGCGACCTGAACCTGGCGGCCTTCAACCCGCAATTCCCGGAAATAATCGGGTACCCGCCGGGTTTCCTGAAGCTCGGCATGAGCCGGGAGGAGATCCACCGTTACCGCGCCCGAAGGGGCGACATCGATTCCTTGCTCAGCCGGGGAGGGCTGGAGGATACGGCGCCCAAATACAACGAACGTACCCTCGCGAACGGCCGGACATACATCTACGTCCGTACCCCCATGCCCAGTGGCGGTTTTATTTCCACCGCCACCGACATCACCGACCGCAAGCGGGCAGAGCAGGAACTCGCCGCGCAAACCCGTCTGCTCGAAGCCACCTTCGAGAACATGACGCAGGGCATCGCGGTTTATGACCATCAGCACACACTGGTTGCCTTCAATTCGCCTTATGCGGAAATCTTGGGGCTGCCATCGGACTTTCTACACACGGGAATGGATCGTCGGGACATCATCCGTTACCGGGCCGAACAAGGGCATTACGGTGAATGCGACATCGAGGCCCTGGTGGTGGAAATGCTCTCCAAGGCCAGCCAGGCGGAAAGCATCAAGCGGACCCTCCCCAACGGCACGACCTATTTTTACGAACGCACGCCGATGCCCGATGGCGGTTACATATCGACGGCCATGGATATCACCGAAAGGCATGAGGCGGAGAGGCAACTGCAGCAGGCCCAGAAGATGGAGGCGGTGGGCCAGTTGACCGGCGGTATCGCCCACGATTTCAACAATCTTCTGGCGGTCACCCTCGGTAACCTCGAACTGGCCAAAGAAACGCTGGAGCAAGGCGGCGACGTGCGCCAGTTCGTCGAGACGGCGATCAGGGCAACCGAACGCGGCGCTTCGCTCACCAGCCAGTTGATGGCCTTCAGCCGCCGCCAGGCCCTGAACCCGGAAGTGACCGATGTCGGGACGATAACGGCGGAATTGGCCGATTTCACCCGCCGGATCCTCAGCGCAGCCATCGATCTCCACGTCGAATCCCAGGACGGCCTTTGGCCGGTCTTCGCCGACCGCAGCCAGCTTTCATCGGCGGTCCTGAACCTCATCGTCAATGCCCGGGACGCCATGCCCGACGGCGGGCGAATCACCGTCGCAGCCTTCAACGTGACGTTGTCTCCCCGGGACACGGCGGACAAGGAAGGCATCGCGCCCGGCCCCTATGTGGAAATTTCGGTAACCGATACCGGATGCGGCATGACGCCGGAAGTCCTGGAGCACGTCTTCGAGCCCTTCTTCACCACCAAAAAGGTGGGCGAGGGCAGCGGCCTGGGGTTATCCATGGTTTACGGCTTCGCCAAGCAGTCGGGTGGTTACGTCGTGATCGAAAGCGAGCCCGGCCGCGGTACCAAGGTCCGGGTCTGGCTTCCCCAGGGGAAGGACGAGCCACACGTTGCCGCACCTGGCGTGGATGCGACCGACCACGGACACGGCGAAACGCAAGGGATTCGCGGGAAGATCCTGCTGGTCGAGGACGATGGCGACGTGCGCGCCACCACCGCCGCCATGCTGACCAGCGCGGGCTACGACGTCATCGCGGTGGAGGACGGTCCCAAGGCCCTTGCCGTCATGGCGGGAGACCAACCCCCGGACATAGAATTAGTGCTGAGCGATATCGTGCTGACCGGCCCAATGAACGGGATCGAGGTCGCCGAGACCCTCAAAGCCCGGCATCCCGACCTCAAAATCGTCTTCATGACCGGGTATGCCGACCTGGTTTCCGTGACGAATTCCGATTTCATCGAGGGCTGGGGGCTCATCCGCAAGCCTTTCACCAAGGCGAATTTGATCCGTCTGATGGAAGACGCGCGGGCCTCGAAAGCCGCCTAAGGCGCGTCGCCGCCTCCGGCCGCTCCCCACCGCCTTTCAGGTTGTAAGCCCGCGCGCCCGAAGCCCGCGCGGGATGAAGTGGCGTTCGGCGATCTCGAACGCCCCCTGGACGGCAAGGGCCAGGGCGGCCGCGGGAATCGCACCCTGGAGGATCAGGGAGGTATCGTCGAGCCGGATGCCGGTCAGGATCGGCTGGCCGTAGCCGCCGGCGCCGATCAAGGCGCCCAGCGTCGCGGTCCCGATATTGATCACCGCCGAGGTCTTGATGCCGGCAAGGATCACCGGCGCCGCCAGGGGAAGCTCGACGCGCCAAAGCCGCGCGGCCTCGGTCAGGCCCAGGGCCAGGGCCGAACGGCGCAACGGGTCGGCGATCCCCGCGAGCCCCGCATGGGTGTTCCGGACGATGGGCAAAAGGCTGTAGAGGAACAGCGCGACGATGGCCGGCGGCGCGCCGATGCCCAACAGCGGGATCATGAAAACCAGAAGGGCGAGCGCCGGCAGGGTCTGGATCACGCTGACCGTGCCCAGGATCACGCGTCCCGCGCGGGGTCGGCGGAAGGCCGCCACGCCCAACGGGATGGACACGATTATCGCCGCGCTCAGGCTGATGCCCACCAGGGAAAGGTGAACCAGGGTGTTCTCCCAAAGCCGGGCGGCGGCGGACCGGGTCCCTGGCCTCACCTCGAGGCCAAGCTCGGCATTGAGGAAATCCGCCGCCGCCCGGGCCTCGCTCTGACCCTTCAGTTTCACCGCGCCGTTGAGCCGCGCCATGGCGGCATCCGTGAGGCGGCCCGAAAGCCGCGCCAGCGCGCCGACGGCGCCGGGCGCCCAAGCTTCGAGATCGGCCCGGTAGAGGAAGACCGCGTCATAGGCGGGGAAATGCCCGAGATCGTCCTTCAACACCGTGAGCCCGTAATAGGCGATCTCGGCGTCGGTGGAATAGAGGTCCATGACGTCGATGTCGCCGGCCACCAGCCCGCGGTAACCGAGGTCGTGATCGAGCCCGCGGACATTCGTCTGGGGCAGGCCATAGCGGCGCTGGAGGGCCGGCCAGCCATCGGCCCGGTCCATGAATTCGTTGCCGAAACCGAAGCGCAGGCGAGGATGGCGCGCGAGGTCTGAAATGCTGGAGATTCCGAGCGCCTTGGCCCGATCGGCGGCCATGCCCAAGGCATAGGTGTTGTTGAAGCCGAGCGGCGGCGTCATGCGCAGGCCCCGGGCGCCGAGCGCCTCGCCCAGCGCGCGGTCGCTCTTGAGGCGGAGCTTGGCCAGGGTTTCGGCCCGGAGCGTGCCGGTATATTCGGGATAAACGTCGATCTCGCCGCGAAGAAGCGCGTTCCACAGGATCCGGGTGCCGCCGAGTTCGCGCCGGTGGCGGGCTTTGAGGCCGGCCTCGGTCATCAACAGGCGGGCGGCCTCGCCCAGGATCACCGATTCGGTGAATTTCTTGGAGCCGATGCGCACCTCTTCGGCCGCCACGGCAACGCCCGCCAGCAGGAGCAAAAATCCCAAAGGAGGAACCAGCCGCATGAACCCGCGCCGCATCATGGCGCCCCACCCCCGGGCTGCCAATGGCCGCGCTGGGCCTCAATGAAGCGGGTGACGAAGGGATCTTTGGGCCGGGCGCCGAATTCCTCGAGACTGCCGTGCTGGACCACCCGGCCGGCCCGCATCAGTAAAATGGTATCGGCGAAAAACGCGGCCTCTCCGAGATCGTGGGTGACCATCACCACGGTCTTCGCCAGCGACCGGAATATCTCGCGCAGTTCCACCTGAAGCTCGAAGCGGATCAGGGGATCCAGCGACCCGAGGGGCTCGTCCAAGAGCAGCACGTCGGGGTCCAGCATCAAGGCCCGCATGAGGCCGACGCGCTGGCGCTGGCCGCCCGAAAGCTCTCCCGGAAAACGCGCCAGGGCGGGGCGGGGGAAATGGGTCAGGGCGGCGAGCGTCTCCAGGCGCGCAAGCGCCCGCTCCGGGGGCCAGCCCAGGGTGCGCGCCAGCAAGGTGACGTTGGCGGCCGCGCTCAGGTGGGGAAACAGCCCGCCCTCCTGGATGACGTAGCCCATGCGCCGGCGCGCCGCCATGAGGGTAACTGGCGTTAGCACCTCGCCGTCGAAGGTCACCCGCCCGGAATCCGGGCTCACCAACCCGTTCATCAGCCCCAGCAGTGTCGATTTGCCGCAGCCCGAAGGGCCGATCACCACCAGGGTCCGGCCGGGCTCCACCGCGAGGTCGAGGGGGTGAAGGGCGGTGACCTCGCCGAACCGCTTGGCCACCTGATCGAGCACCAGCATGGGGCCGATGATGCCACATCGCGGCGGCGGGGCCTAAGGGGATCGCACGGGGCCGGCCGGCCGCGGCCGGTTTCGGGGGACCTCCCCGGTCCCGCGGCGCCTCTCGAAGCGTGCCTATTGGTCGGTGATGTCGATCCCGGTACCATTGGAATAGACCACCCCGTGGTGCGGTACCGGGGGCTTGGTGTTTTATGTGTTTGCCTCGGCTCAGCGAGG
>JAPUGG010000005.1 GCA_027292975.1 Alphaproteobacteria bacterium
GGGCGACCTCAGCGACCTCGTCCAGGTGATCGTCGAACACGGTGATCTCGACGCGGTCCTCGATCGCCGACCAGTCGGACACCGACAGCACCACGTTCTGAAAATCGTCGAGAATGGCAAGGCGCATAAATCTTTCCCCCCGGAATGCAAGCTTGCAGGGTCACGGGCGCCGGCGGCGCCCAAGCACGCTTTGATGGTCAATCGTCGGTGATGTCGATCCAGTTGCCGTCGGGATCGGCCATCTGAAACTCGCCCAGCGCGCACGCCGCCAATAGATCGGCCCGGGTGTTGGCTTCGTCGCTGCCGCCCAGCGGACGCGCGGCGATGTAGGTATTCTTGTCGGCCAGACGCTTGGCTTCCTTCTTGAACGCGGCTAGGTCCGGTACATGTATGCCGATATGGTCGGGGCCCGGGCGCTTGATGGACATGCCGCCGAACAATTCGATATCCCATTGCATGAGCGACAGGATCACCCGCCCATCGGTCAAATGGTAGCCAGCCTTTCCCTCCGGCGTGTTGATCGATTGCAGCTCGAAGACATCGGTATAGAATTCCGCGCAGGCCTCTGCGTTGGCGGTGCGGATGGCGAAACGCCTGAAATGGCACCCCCCGGAATCCTTTAAGTCCCCGTCTTTCTGTTCCTGGTAAACGTCCTTGAGATTGTCCCCCTTCTTTTCGGCAAGATCGAAGACGTTGCCGTCGGGGTCGTGACCGGAATAGGCGGCGAAGGGGCGAGTGCTGGGGCGCTTGACGATGTTGGTCTTGGGGTGCGCGCCCTTCATGCGATCGAGCACCCTGTCGATGGAATCGACGACCATCCCGAAGTGATCGATGCCGCCCATGTAGCCGTCGCGGCGCGGCAATATGTTGAGACCCACAGTGCCGTCACCGACGATCGCCGAGCCCTCGGTGTTGTCATGGGCGCGTTCGGAGATGCTGAATTTGAAATGCGACCGATAGAACCGCTCCAGCATCGGATACTGGGGGCTGATCATCGCCATGTGGTTTATTTGTGCGAACATTTCAATTCTCTCCCGACTGGAAAAATGGGGGCCCGGAATCGCGGTCAAGGGGCACCGCTAGCTTTTCTTTTTCTTCTTCTTCCGTTTCTTCTTGGACTTACAGTTCTTGGCCTCGGTGAAGTCCTTGCATTTGATGGTGTTGCTCCGGGTCATCGCCGCCTTGGCCTTTTTGACGATGTCGGCCGGTGTGTTGATCATGGCGGCGACGATGCGCGCCACCTGATCGGCGGTAGCCGGAAACAGGTCGAACTTGGTTTTCTTCTGGGCGGCGAGGAAGGCCTTGTCCTTCAACGTCGCCGCGAAGGCCTTGCGCAAGGCCTTGAGGCGGTCCGCCGGCAGTTTTGGTGTCGTCAGGTAGGGACGCCCCAGCGCCACGGTGCCGGAAAACAGCTCGAAGATCTGCCTCTGATCTTCGTTCTCGGCGAGGTCGATCAAGAGCGGCACGCCCTTGGGGCCACGCGCCCGGTCGATGCCCACCTGAACCGGGAAATAGACCTTATTGGTCTTGACCCAATCGGGGTGACGGCGGGTGAGGCTGCCGTAGGAATAGCCGCTGCGGGCGAAGACCTCGCCCCGTTCCATGGCGAGGTCGATGTTGCCGGCCCGCCGATAGCCGATCACCACCCTGAAGCGGGTGCCGAGCAAATTATTCATGATCATGGGATAGATCACGGTTCCCGAACCCGCGCCGGTGCCGCCGGAAATCACTTCCTTCTTCTTGGCGTCCTCGATGGTCTTGACCCCGGCCTTGTGCCAGACCGCGGTCATCAGGTTGGTAATGCCGGTGGAACCGAGCCAATTGAACTTGCGCGCATCGTACCGCACGCCCTTGCGGCCCAGCGTCTGGTGCAGGGGAATCGAGTTGCCGATGGTGGCGATATGGCTGCCGTCGGTAGGCGCCCGGTTGTACATGAAGTTGGTGGCCCGCACGTGGCCGGCGCCGGGCATGTTCTTGACGATCATGGTGGGCGTGCCGGGAAGGTGGCGCGGCATGTTGCGGGCGATGGTGCGCGCCACCAATGTATAGGTGCCGCCGCCGGTGGAAACGATAATCGTTACGATCTTACCCTTGTAGAACCCGGCCACCTCGGCCTTACCGGCCAGCGGTGTCAGGCTCATCGCCAAGCCGGCCAGGCCGCCGGCGATCATCCGTGCAATCATCTTAAATCCTCCCCTGTGGTGTCGTGCCGTGGTGCGGGTCGTCAGCCTAAGCCGGCGCTTCGGTCAGGTCGATATAGACCCCTTCGATATCGGTCAGGTGATAGGAGCCCAACGGACATTTCTTGAACAACGCCAACCGTGCCTCGCCTTCGGTCCCATAGCCGAGCGCCCGGGGGCGCATATGCGGATTCTGACCGGTCAGGTCGTCGATGTCTCGCTTGACCTGTTCGATGCTTTCCACCGCGAAGCCGATATGATCGGGGCCCAGGCGCTGAGGATCCATGTCGGAATAATCCTCCATCCGCCACTGCAGCAGCGCCAGGGTCATGTTGCCGTCGGTGAGGTAATAGTTGGCATCGTCGTAGCCCTTGTTGAGGGTGCTCAGCTCGAAGACCTCCGAATAGAACGCGGCGCAGCGTTCGGCGTTGAGCGTGCGCAGCGCGAAGTGGCTGAAACGGCGTTCCGTCGTTTCGATCTCCTCGGCGTACACGTCCTTCCGAGAACCGAGGCCGGCCTGGGAAATATCGAAGATATTGGCGTCGGGGTCATGGCCGGAATACGCCGCGTAGGGGCGCACCGGCGGCCGCTTGATGGTGGTGAGCGCGGGGTCGAACTTGGTGATGCGGGCGATGGCTTCGTCGCAATCGGCGACCTGGAAACCGAAATGATCGAGCCCCGAGGTTCGCCCCTCGCGCCGGGGGATGATGTTCATGCCGACCTGGCCGTCGCTCACCACCGCGGCACGGGCGGGGCGGTAGTTCTTGGCGCTTTTCAGCCCGAACAAGGCCTCATAGAAGCGCGCATTGATGGCGTATTGGTCCGACGCGATGGCGATATGGTTAAGCTTTGCGAACATGTCCCCCGCTTCCTCGCGGTTCTGTCACCTCGAACGGTCCCGCCGGTCGATGGGAGAGCCGGCAGACCCGGCCCCATCCGATTCGACGCCGCCGCCTATTCGGTGACGTCGATCAGGATGCCGTCGGGATCGGCCAGGTGATAAGAGCCGATGCTGGTCCGCCGGAACATTTCCAAACGCGCCGCACCTTCGGGACCGCTGCCCACCGGCGAGGGCGCGATCAACGGATTGTTGGCGGAGATTTCCTCGACGTCCTTGGCGAACGCCTCGATGCTTTCTACCTTGAAGCCAAGGTAATCGATGCCGGGGCCGGTGATTCCGCTATCGGCGTAATCGTCGAGATCCCATTGCATGATCATCAGGGTCATGCGGCCGTCGGTCACCCCAAAGGCGCCTTCGGGGACCGGCCCGTTGGTGAGCTTGAGGTCGAGGGCGTCGGTATAGAATTCGGCGACCTTTTCGGCGTTCATGGTGCGCAGGCCGAGATGGCTGATGGTCCGATCCTGCTCCCAGTCATTGTGGGCATAGACATCGGCGATGTTCTCAGCCCCGGCTTCCGTCAGGTCGAACACGTTGCCATCGGTATCATGGGTCGAATAGGCGGCGAAGGGACGCGTGTCGGGCCGTTTGAGCACCTTGACCCCGTATTCCTTGACCCGTCCCATGGCGGCTTCGAGGTCATCGACCTGAATGCCGAAATGATCGAAACGGGCCGGGCGGCCCGCCCGCCTGGGATTGATGTTCATGCCCACGTAGCCGTCGCCGATGGCAACCGCACGGGTCGGCCGCGACTGCGCCGAGTTCTTCATCCCGAAGTACGATTCGTAGAATTTCGATTCGAGCGCGTAATTGCCGCTCATGATCGCCACATGATTTATCTTCGAAGCCATACCTTCCTCCCTTATCGATGCCGCTCCCTTTATAGATCAAGCTGCACTCCATGCCCACCTTCTCCCACGGAATATTGATCCCCGCCGTCAAAGGGTTATGCTCGTAGGCAGCATTTCAGGGAACGCCGTTCCGGCCGCCCCATCCCCATCCGGCCCCATACCCATCCAGGAGGTCCAAGGTCAGGTGTCCAGCGGTCAAGCCAGCGGAAATTTCCTGCTCACCACGCTGCGGGCCAATCCCTATGGATGGCGGGTGGTGTTCGTCATGTTCCTGGCGATGTCCATGGTGTCGGTGTCCCGCGCCTCGATCGGCCTGGTCATGCCGGCCCTGGAACAGGATATGGGCTGGTCGAGGGGCTTCATTTCCACGGTGGTCGCCTGGGCGCTCATCTCCATAGCCATTGTCAGCCCTCTGGTCGGCAATCTGCTGGACCGTTTCGGGGCCCGGCGCATCCTCCTTTGCGGTCTCCTGGTCACCGCCGGCGCGCTGGCGCTGACCTCGCAGGTCGACAGCGTTTGGCAGATCCTGCTGGCTTACTCGGTGCTCGGTGGGATCGGTTTCGGCATCGTCTCGAAAAACATCGCCAGTGCCACCGTGGCCCGGCAATTCGATGCCAACCGTGGCCTCGCCGTCGGCGTCGCCAACGCCGGGGCGACCGCCGGGCATATCGCCATCCTGCCGGTGATGGCGATGATTCTGACCGCCTTCGGCTGGCGCTACGGCTATCTTTTCCTGGCCGGAATCTGTGTGGCTCTGCTGCCCGTGGTCTGGTTGCTGCTCAAACCCGGGCCCGACCCCAGCCCCGCGCCCAGGCACGCGACCGCGGCTGGGCGGCCAGCCGCCCTCATGGAAGAAGAGGTCCCCGGCACCCTGACAGGAAGGCTCAAGCTGTTGTTCCGCAACCGCACCTTCCTCGCCCTGCTCGGCAGCTACACCATTTGCGGGTTCACGGCGACCGGCATGATCGACACCCATTTCCTGCCCTATGCGGTGGCCTGCGGCATTCCCCTGGTCACCGGCGCTACCGCTTACGGCGTGCTGGCCACCTTCAACATGGGGGGAATGGCGCTGTCGGGATACCTTTCCGACCGCATCAACCGGCCACGGCTGCTGGCGGTGATCTATATCATGCGGGGGTTATCCTACATCATCCTGCTGTTGGTTCCGGTCTATGACGTCAACCTGATCTGGGTCTTCGCCGTGGTGTTCGGCATCTTCGACTATTCCACCATCCCGGTGACCACATCCCTGGTGGCCAGCCATATAGGGCTGCGCACCATCGGCCTGTCGCTGGGTGTGCTGGCCATGTTCCATGCCGCCGGCGGCGCGCTCGGCGCCTTCCTGGGCGGCGTGCTTTACGATATGTTCGCGAAGTACGATTTCGTTTGGGTCGCGGCTATCTCGGTCGCCATGATCGCCGGAATCCTGGTCCTGACGATCCGCGAAGACCGCGATGCGCCGGCCTCGCCCCTCCCCCAACCGTTGGCGGCGTGAGGCACCCGGTCGGACTATGAACCTCGTCTTCTTCCTGATCGTCGCCACCGCCTTCGGGGTCACCGCGGTGCGCCAATTGCTTTGGACCGGGGCCGCCGCCGGGGCCACCGGTACGGCCGCGCTTTCCCCCATGGCGGCGCTGGGCCAGGGCATGATCGACCAGGCCGGGGCATCGGTGACCCTGGCCATCGGCCTGGTCGGCGTGATGGCACTGTTCCTAGGCCTCATGAAGGTCGCCGAGGCGGGCGGATTGCTGGTCATCATCGCCCGCACCATCCGTCCCCTGATGACCCGGCTGTTCCCCGATGTTCC
>JAPUGG010000050.1 GCA_027292975.1 Alphaproteobacteria bacterium
TTCCCGCGCCATGAAGCACCCCGGGCGGAACCCATGTCCCGACTTGCGATTATCCCTTGGGGGCGCCGGCTATGATCGGCGCAGCCCCGGCCCCTGTGGCGGAATTGGTAGACGCGCGGGATTCAAAATCCCGTTCAGGTAACTGAGTGGGAGTTCGAGTCTCCCCGGGGGCACCAATCTTCACATGTTTTGGCGGCGGGCCGAGCTACCGTTGCCATGGGATCACCGCCCGGCCGCGGTCGCCGGCTTGCCCGCGGCGCCGCAGGCGTTGGGGTTCGGCTGCCACTTCCCTGCCGCCAGCTCGGCGTCGAACCTTTGCGGGGCGGACATCCGCGCCGCCAGCGCCTCGAGGTAAAAGGCGGCTTCGTTGACGCCGCCGGCCACCGCGAGCTTGTACCACATCAGCGCGTAAATGAGGTCGGTCCTGACCGGCGCGCGCCCCCGCGACGGCCACAGGAGAGCAGCCCGTCCTTCATAGAACAGGCCGAGGACGTGCTGGGCTTTGGCGTGCCCCTGGTTGGCGGCGGCGCACATGAACCACCACCCCTTGGCGACCTGGCGCTGCCGCAAATGAATGTCGCCGAGGACGTAGCGCGCGTTCCTGTGGCCTTGGGCGGCGGCCCGGCCGAGCCATTTCATGGCTCCCGCGCGCGTCTTCTTGACGCCGAGTTCCATGCGGTAAGAGATGCCCAAGCGGTAAGAGATGCCCAGGGCGTATTGGGCCTCGGCCAGACCCTGTTCGGCGGCCAAGAGGTACCACGCCACCGCCTTTTCGTAATCCTTGGCGGTGCCGACGCCGTTCCAATGCATGGCTCCGAGGCTGTATTGGGCCTGGGTCAAGCCCTGATCGGCGGCCAAGCGGTACCATTTGAGCGCCCGGGCGCGATCCTGCGCGACGCCGCGGCCTCTGTCGTAGAGGTAGGCTATGTGCAGTTGGGCGTCGGCGTAGCCAATCCCCGCCGCCTTTTGGTACCGCCGGAGCGCTTCGGCGTCGCTCTGGCCGACGCCGCGGCCCAGCCGGTAGAATTCCCCCAGCGCGTAATGGGCCGCCCCATCGCCTTGATCTGCGGCCTTGTGGAACCACCGCGCCGCCTGGGCGTCATCCTTGGTGACGCCGGCACCATCGGCGTACATGGCCGCCAGATTGTACTGGGCGCCGAGGTGGCCCTGGCGGGCGGCCTTGCGGTACCAAATCGCCGCTTGCCGGGGGTCGCGGGAGACACCCTCGCCTTTGTCGTACATGAAGCCGAGATTGACCTGGGCAAGGACGACGCCCTGGTCGGCGGCCAAGCGATACCATTTGGCCGCCGCCCCATGATCCCGGGCAACGCCGGCCCCCTTGCCATACATCCCACCGAGGCTGAACTGGGCCGCCCCATGCCCCTGGAGGGCGGCCAAACGGTACCACGTGACCGCCTGCTGAGGGTTCCGATCGACGCCCTGCCCCTTGGCGTAGAGCTCGGCGAGACCGTATTGGGCCTTGGCATCGCCTTTGCGGGCCAAGGGCCGCCACAACTCGGCCGCCGCCGAGAAGTCGCCCCTCGCATAGGCGGCCGCTCCACGCCGGGCGTCCTGAGCCGAGGCGGCAAAGGCCAACACCGAGGCCAGCACCAGGCCGATGGCAAATCGTGTGAGCAAGGCGCCCCCCTTCTTCCAGAGCATTATCTGCAAAACACCAGCCCGGCCCCCTTGGCGGCGAAGCCGATGCCGTGGGCGCCCGCGCGGAACGTGTTGTCGCCGACCCGGCGGACCATGCCGAAGAGCCGCAAGCGCCTGATGCGCTCGCGCTTCGCCAGGTTCGGCGCGCAATGATCCTTCTCCGGGGGCGGGCCCGCCAAGGCCTCGAGTTTCCGCAGGGCGAGCATTTTGCGGCGTTGGCTTAGCTCTTCGGCGCGCCGTATTTTTGCGGCTTCCGCCTCCCGGCGCTTCCTTAGCGCATCGGCCGCCCGCCTTTTCGCGACTTCCGCCCTAAGGCGGTTGCGCGCGCGTTTACTCATAGCCTCGGCGGCGCGGCGCCTCCGTTCCATTTGACGGCGCCGACGGTCCCCCTCGAAGTCCCCGGACAGCGCCGGCCGGTAGCCGTCCGGGTATCCGCTGGGGGGAAATTTCGACCACATCTTGACGTATCTCAGCGCGCCCGACGGTGCCGCGCGAAGCTGGATGACAAATTGGAACGCCGAGGCGCAGCCGGTCGTTATCTGCGTGTTGATCACCCGGTCCTGGGCATCGTCCCTCGCCCGAACAATGGGTAATTCCCGCCCCAATATGGCTTGCATCGCCCTCTTGGCGTCGGCCAGGGACATTTTTTCACGAATTCCGTTCTTGATCTCGGCGGCCAAGGATTCCATCCGTTGCAAATCCTTGGAAATGCACCGGCGCGTTTCCTCCGCCTTCCGCGCTTCCTCCACGCAATTCTTCCGCTCGAAGTACTGATACCACGAGGAATAAAGATTCCTGCACTCGTTCTCCGTCAATTCGGCATGGGCGATCTTGGGCGTTGCCGCCAGGACGACCGCGGGGATGAGAGCTGCGAGGAGGCGTGCCGACGTGATGGCGTTCATGGCGTGCACCGGAAAATACCCTTCGGCGTTAATTTAACACGGATCGGCGGCAACGGCCCCCCTGTTTCACGGACCATGCCCGACGCTTTGCTTCGGGCGCGCCGGTTTCGATCACCGCGCGCCGGACCCGGTTCCGCGCACGCCCCAGGTTTTCAGTGCCAGGAAAGTGGTCGGCGGCACCACCATGAGGACGACGATCAGGGCCTGCCAATAGGGCCAGGCAAGGACCCCCGCCAGGGCGTAGACGATCGCCTGATTGAGGCCGAGCGAGACCAGGGACACGGTGAGAAAACGGAAGAAGCTTGCCGGCCCCAGCTTGGTTTCGGGGAACACCAAAATCGCATTGCCGAAATAGGTCACCAAATAGGCAAGGCAAAAGGCGATGAAGTTGGCCCACAAGGCGCTGAGGCCCAGGGGCAGCACGTAAAACAGCACGAGACCGACGGCGAAATGGGTGACCGTGGCGGTGACGCCGACGACAAAGAAGGCGAAGAGTTCGCGGAAGGTTTTCCTGGGTCTCGGTAATTTCACGGGATCGCGCCTGCCGCCGGGCGGACCCGGTAGACGCCAAGGCCGCCCTGGCGCATCACGGGGACCAGCCATGAAGGCGGACGGCCCGCTCCCAGACGATCGTTGAGGAAGGCCGGCCGGCCCCCATAGGCCGATATCGCCGCGTGTTTCCGGCAGTAGAGGATGGCGCCGACATTGCGCGCCCTGACGGTCGCAAGCGCTTCTTTCTCGGTGCCGGCGAAAATGCGGCGGTTGTCGGCGAGCCCCCGGACATTGCGGTGATAGGGGGCGGCAAGAACCTTATGGCGGGTCAAAAACAGGATATCGGGCCCAGCATCTACGGGGGCCGCCATGGTCCGTGCCTTGGCCCCCAATCCCGCGGGGTCGGTGAGCGCCGCCAGCGCCGAGAGGATATTGCACCCGGCCCTGCGCTCGGCCACCGGATGGCTCGATGCCGGGGCCAGGAGCTGATAGGGGGCGGCGACGGCGAAGACGCAAATCATCGGCACCAAGAGTCTGAGCCCGACCCGGGCCAACAACCGCTTGGAACGGTTGGCCCACGCGTTCGCCGTGGCGGCCAGGGGGATGAGGGCGATGCCGGCGACCAGCCCGGCATAGGTCACCCCGCGGATCTGCCAGGCCACCAGCGCCAGGCCCGATAGCACCAGCACCGGAAGCGCGAGCCAGCGCGGATCCGCCCGGTCATTGGAACGCGCCCACTGCCAGACCACGGAAACCAGCGCCGCCAGGGGCAGGATGGCGAAGGCGACGGCGGCGCCAGGCTTGCGCTGGTAAAAATCAAAAAGCGACTGTGCTTCGCTGACCGCTTCGAACCAATAGCGCGCCTCGGCGGAAAGGTTGGCGTAGGGGCTGCCGGCGCATTGGGGGAAGGCGAGCGCCACCAGGGCGAGACCTCCGATGCCGACGCCCCCGGCCGCGGCGAGCCGCAGGGCTCGCCCCGCCCCCGGCCGCAGCCGCCCCAGGGTCAGGGCGACCGTGCCGGCGGCCAAGACGATGGCGGTCAGGGCCACGTGGGCAAGGGATATCCGGTCGCAAACGATCGCCGACCACTGGGCCGGGGGCAGGGTCAGGAAAATCAGCATGAGGGCGGTCGCCGCCAGGGCCGCGCCGAACGCCGCCAGGGCCGCCGCCGCCGCCGCGCCGCGGCAAATCCAGGCGAGGGAGAGGATGACGGTGGCGGCGCCAAGAAACGGCAGGGCTTCGAGGCCGATGGCCAGCGACACCCCGCCGGCGATGCCGAGCCCCATGGCCGCCCGGACCCCGCCCGGTTCCAGGGCCCTAACTAAGAAACCGAGGGCGAGAACCGTCAGCACCAGTTGCAGCCCGTGGTGGTCGATCCGTCCCGGCAGCAATTGCTGCAAGGGGATGATCAGGGCTCCGGTCATCAGGATCGGCACCAGGGCGCGCCTGTCCGGGGTCAGGGGAAGGGCGGCCCATAGGAAAAGTGCGGTGAACAATCCGCCGAGAAGGGGTGGGATCAACAGGGCCGAAAGATGGACCGCCTGGGTGCGGCCGAGCCACGGCCCGGCGAGCGAAATCACGGCGGCGAGGGGAATATCGGCCAATCGCGACCAGTGCATGGCAACGCCTTTGGGGGGATCGAGCCGCCGTTGCACGGTGTCGGTCCAGCCCTGGCCGTCGATCCAGTCGATGACCTGGACCATGCGCATGAGATCGTCCGGTCCCTGCAGCAGGGCCGAGGGGCCGCCGCCCCGGCCCAGGCCGACCGACAGCAGGGCCACGAAGGACAGCGTGAATATAAAAACGTAGGGGACCAACCGGCGGATAGGGCGCCCAGACGCCCCCCCGGGCGATGGGGTCGACAAACCTGGTGGGGCCTCAGCTGTCATCGATCGGCGCGTGGGCTTCTTTGCTAAGCGGGTTCTTGGTCGATTTTTCCGCTGTCGCCGCCCTGGCGTTGGACGCGGCGGACCGGCAAGCCCGGCAGGGCGAGATAATGAAGGCGCTTAGTTTCCCGGCGGCTATGGGTCACGGTGTCTAGGATCAAGCCGCAAGCGAGGCTCAGGAAGCCCAACAGCGTCAGCCCGGTGGAGAGAATGGCCGTCGGGAAGCGCGGCACCAGCCCGGTTTCCAGGTACTCCATCACGATGGGCCAGGCGAGGATGATCGCGGCCAACTCGAACAGGACAAAGAAGATCGAGAAGAACTCCAACGGCCTCTCCTCCTTGATCAAGACGAAAATCGTTTTGACGATGGCAATGCCGTGCCGGACGGTTCTCAGTTTGCTGGACGATCCCTCGGGCCGCTCGAAATAGGGAATCTCCATCTCGGCGCTGGCCAGGCGCATCTCCAGTGCGTGCACGGTGATTTCGGTCTCGATCTCGAACCCCTTGGAGAGCGCGGGGAACGATTTCACCAAACGGTGCGACAACACCCGGTAGCCCGATAGGATATCGGAAAAGCGCTGGCCGAAGGTCAGCCCCACCAGGGTGGTGATGAAGCGATTGCCGAACCGATGCCCGGGCCGGTAGGCGGTCTTTTGTTGGGCAATCCTGGCGCCGGTGATCATGTCCAACTGGCCGTCGATCAGGGCCGCGATCATCTTCGGCGCCTGGTCCGCGGGGTAGGTGGCATCGCCGTCCACTAGGACGAAGATTTCGGCGTCGATGTCGGCGAACATGCGGCGCACGACGTTGCCCTTGCCGCGCTCCGGCTCGGACCGGACGATGGCGCCGGCCTTGCCCGCGAATTCTGCGGTGTGGTCGGTGGAGGCGTTGTCGTAGACGTAGATCCGGGCCGACGGCAGGGCCGCCCTGAAATCGTTGACGACCCTGGCGATGGCAACCTCCTCGTTGAGGCAGGGGATCACCACGGCGATCGAAAGATCGCCGAAATCGGCGTCATTGGGGGCTTTGGGGGCTTTGGGTACGGCGGAAGGGGTGTTCACGGCGGATGGTCTTCCGTGGAAGAAGGCCTGGGAACGGTATGCCCCCCGGTCCGGTGTCGGTCAGCATATCATGGCTCGTGGTTCAGGCCACCTCTTCTAGGATTTCGGCGAGGCGGTCCGGCATGTCGACCATGACGTCGTGTCCGCAAGGCACCTGGTAGCACCGCCAGCCGGGCCGGTTTCGGAGTTTCGCGACATCGGCGTCGAAGCGCGCGCTGGGGTAGGCAGGCGCCCGGATGTAGGCCTTCTTGGGGATGCGCTCACGGGCGCTGGTCAGCGCGATGGGCGAAAGCGCGACGCCCACGGGATGGGGCGTCAACAATCCGTTGACCCAGTCGAGATCGGCCTCGTTGACGCCGAAATGGCGGGCGTCGGGCGGCGGCCAGGAGGGCTTGCCGGCGTTGAGCGCCTCGGCGAACGCGGCCTTGTCCTCGGGCGAAAACGCGTCGCCGCCCGTTTCGCCGTCTTCGGGGACGGTGCCGTCGAGATAAACCAAGGCGCCGATTTGGTCTTCCACCTGTTCGGCGACGCCGGAGATCACCCAGCCCGAAGAGGAATGGCCGCACAGCACGACATCAGCCAACCCTTCGAAGCGGATTAGGTTGGCGACATCGGCGATGTGGGTGTCCAGGGTGATTCCGGTTCCCATCAGGTGGGCGCGCTCGGCGAGCCCGGTGAGGGTCGGCGTGAACACCCGGTGCCCGCGGCCGGTGAGGATGTCGCGGACCCGGGCCCAGCACCAGCCGCCGTGCCAGGCGCCATGGACTAAGACGAAGGTCAGGGGCGCCGGTCCATTGCCCGCACTCATGGTTTCCCTGCCTTTAACAAAAGCGCCCCCGCGGCCAGGGCGGCCACGAAAATCGCGCTCAGGGTGATCGCGGAAAACCCCATGGCGGGGGACGGATCGTTCATGGTTTTAGCATAGCGGCCCGGGCGTGCAAGGTGGAAGGCCGCGTTTCCATTGCCGCTTGCCCCGGCCGGTGCTATCCCCTCGCCGGTGGTCGGGCACGGCAGCCGGTCCGGCGCCACCTTGCGGGAGGGACAATGAATCGGGACTTTCGGACGCGGGACGCGGGGCCGTTCCAGTACTTTGCCCGGGCGGCGGTGCCGGCCGATGGATGAAAACGATCTTTTCGCGCTCCTCAAGGAGGCCATTGCCGCCGGCCGGGTGGCCGTGGGCCTCGACTACACGCGGCTCAACCACGTCGATTCGCCGATCTGTGTCGAGGCCGACAGCAACCGCTGGATCTACGGCATCATGGGGGCGACCCTAGGCGCCGGGTTCGGCCTCGCCTGGCATGCCGGACTGGCCGCCCTGGCCCTCGGCGTGGCGCTTTATTTCGCCCTTGGGCGGGGCTGGATCAGGCGTCGCATGAGCGCCCGTTTTCACGGCGCGACGCTCGACGATATCGCCGCCTTCAAGAAGCTCTGGCGCCTTCACGGCGTGACCCTGGCGCTCGCCTCCCGGGCGACCCTGTGCCGCTCTCCCCACAGCGACTGGCGCCGCTTCGTGCTGGACAACCTGGCCCGCCAAGCCCCGCGCTAGTGTGCTAGGGACGCGCCGCCCGTTCCCTCGGTAGTCCGGCGAGCAGCGCCGTCGCCCGGCCGCGCGCGGCAATGGTTAGGCCGTCCCAGACATCCTTGGCCCGACCCTCGGCCCAGGCATTGCCGCCGTCTGCGGCGCGGCGCAACCAGGCCCAGGCGCGGCCGGGGTCGCGGGCGACGCCTTCGCCCTGGGCGAGCATTTCGCCGAGATTGACCTGGGCGATGACGTGGCCGGCAAGCCCGGCCCGCCGGTAAAGGGCGGCGGCGCGGGCGGCATCGCGGGGGACGCCCAAACCCTGGCGGTAAAGACCGGCGAGGGTGGCCGTGGCATCCACGTTGCCATTTTCCGCGAGGCGCGCCCAGGTGCGGACGGCGTCGACATAACGTCCGGAATCATAGGCGGCGAGGGCGCGGGCGAAGCCGTCCTCCCCGCCCCCCGCCCCGGTCCCGCCGCCGGCCCGGGCGGGGGTGGCGGTGATGGCGGTGAGCCCGAATACCAGGGCAGAGATGAGCATGCGGTTCATGGTGCCATCCTAGCGCGGCCCCAGCCGTGCCGCCAAGGTCGCGCGCTCCGGCCCTTCGTTGCCGGCGATTTCCCGAATCAGCTTGGAGAGGATCGCCTGGGCGAAGTGCCCCATGCCGGTGACCGGGATCATGAAGGCACCGGGCCCGCCGATGACGAAATCCTGGTAATAGAGGTCGAGGTCCGCCGATGGCGGGCCGCCCCAGGGGTTTTCACGGTTGTTGATGATCGGCAACCCGTTGATGGTGAGGCCCAGCGCCAGCGCCTGGTCCCGGGCGGCGGTCACCGACCGGCCCCGGTTGTTGGGGCCGTCGCCGGAAATATCGATGACCCGGCGCTGGCCCTTGAAGCCGTTGGCGGCGAATAGCGGCGCGATGAAGTCCATGGCGGTGGAGATCGAGGTGCGGGATTCGTTGTCCACCGGCGATTCGCCGATCATCCCGGCGAAGGCCCGGGCCGAAGCCATGTCGTGGACCAGGGTCCAGTCGGCCACTAGGTTCTGCCAATGGGGCCCCGCCCATTCGACGAAGGCGATGGCTATCCTACGGTGTCGGCCGCTTTGGATCGCCTTGATCACCCGGGGAGAGGTGAGCGCCTTCAAATAGCCCTGGCGCTGCAGGGCGAGCTCGAAATCGTCCATGGAACCCGACACGTCGGCGGCGAGCACCAGTTCCAGGTCCACCGGGATCTCGGCGGCGCGGGACGGCAAGGGCGCGGTCGCCAGGGCGAGGGCCAAGGCGGCGAAGCAAAGCCGGAAAGGGTGATCCCATGGTCCGATCATATTCCTGGCCTCCTTCTGGGAAGGCGGGGTTAAACGTTTCCGAGTGTGCAGCTTAGCGCCGTTCTTGGTATTCGAGAACCTGGCCGATGCCGGCCTCCATGGCCTTTTGGTGGAGCATGGCGGAGACGCCCATGTATTCCAGCGCGGTGCCGCCCGACAGGAACATGGTGATTTGTGCGTCCGACGTTCGCCCCGCCACCTTGCCGGTGATGACGTCGCCGATGCATCCCTTGACGTGATCGGCGGTGATCTCGCCGGCCTCGAGGGGGATCAGTATCTCGCCCTTTTCATTAAAGGCCTGGTCGAGATCGTCGACGATGACATGGCCCTTCAACAGGGTCTGGGTGTCGATCTCCCGGCGCTTCGGGTCGTGCGCCCCGATCACCGAACAATGGGTGCCGGGCGCGATCCAATCGCCGTCCAAGATCGGCTCATGGGCGTTGGTGACGGTGACCAGGATGTCGGCGTTGCGGACCGCCTCCTCGGCGCACCCCACCGCCCGGACATCGAGATCGGGAAAGGTATCCCTGGCCCAGGCGGCATAGGCTTCGCGGTGCGCGCGCGTCGGGCTGTGGACGCGCACGGTTTCGATGGCGCGCACCGCCGCCAATCCCAGAAGCTGCGTCCGCGCCTGATCGCTCGAACCCAGTATTCCCACGGTCCGGGAATTTTCGCGCGAAAGATGTTTCGCCGCCATGGCCGCCGTGGCGCCGGTCTTCATCCGGCCGATAGCGGCGCCGTGGAGGATCGCCAGCACCTTGCCGGTCGCCGCCGCAAAGAGGGTGATCCAGAGGTTCATGCCGCCATAGCCGCCGGAATAGAGCGACGCCCCCATGACGCCGACGCCGCGCAGGGAAGCGCCGCCGATCTTGAGCGAGCCCTTGGCCTTCCGTCCTGGCACGTCGACGGGGAAATTCTGGCGCGGCAGGATGTCGTATTCACCCCTGCCCTGGTCGGTGTAGGCGGCCTCCACGGCGGCGACGAAATCGGCCATGGTGGCGTGGCCTCCGTCGATCAGGGCGGCGACATGGGACTCGTTGATGAAGATGGTCATGGACCAAGTTGATCCGAATCCTTGGGTCCGCGCAAGGGCCAAGGGCAGGGAGTTCGACAGGTTTATCGCCAGGTTTATCGATTACATCTTAGCGTCAGTCGCCCAACCGTGAACCGGCACCGAGGCCCCGCGCCTTGGCATATTCCCCGGCCGCGATCTTGGCGCGCTGGCCCGGGGGCCGGACCCGGATGACGGTGATGGCACCTTCGCCGGCGGCGATGGTGATTCCTGAATCGGCGACGGCGAGGATCTCACCGGGCGCGCCCGCGCCTTGCGCCCTGCGGCTTCCGAAAAGGTTGAGCCTATCGCTGCCCATGGTGGTCCAGGCGCCGGGCTGCGGGTCGGTGCCGCGGATCAGGCAATGGATCTTTTCCGCCGGCGCGGCCCAATCGATCTCCGCATCGGCGGCACGGCACCAGCTTTCGTAACTGGCCTCGGCCTCAATCTGGGTAATTCTCGGCGCGGAACCGCTTCGCACCAGTTCGACCGCTTCCATCAAGGCCGCGACACCCAAGGGAAAAAGGTGGTCGAAATAGATGCTGCCCACGGTGTCGTCGGGGCCAATCTTGACCTCCTTTTGAAGCAGGATGGGGCCGGTGTCGAGCCCTTGGTCGGGCCAAAAGACGGTGAGCCCGGTCTTGGTCTCGCCGGCGATGATGGACCAGTTGATGGAATTCGGCCCGCGGTGCCTGGGCAATAGCGAGGGGTGATACTGGATCGTCCCCAGGGCCGGAATGTCGAGGCAGTTTTGGGGCACCAACTGGGTCACGTAGGCCATGACGCAAAGGTCGGCTGCCAGGGACGCCAGAAGATCGGCCGCCGCATCGGTTTTCCAGGACTCGAGTTGATGGAGCGCCAGGCCCTCTTCCAAGGCCAGCGCCTTCAGCGGATCGACGGGGCGGTCCTCGATGTCGGGCGGGCAGAAAACGCCGACAACGTCGTCGGCGCCGCTCAGCAGCCGTTCCGCTACGGCCTTTCCGAAGGCCTGCTGGCCGTGGATGACAATGCGCATCTAAATCTTTCTGATGGATTTACGTGACCTGTGAAGAGCGTGTGACCTGGGTCGAGCACATCGATCCGATGCCGAGGCCGGGGGAGTTCCCGGCACTACTATAGCCGCCGTGGTAATGATGCGAAACGGCGGAGAGGCCCGGCGGCAAAGAAGATTGCCGTCCATCAATTGAAACCACGTTATAGTGACCGTGTCCGCCCTCACCCGAGGGTGTGGAATCTTCGTGATGGCACCAACCGGAGGCAGCCATGCAAGAACTTCCCATCGATCGCTATTTCCTGGATCGCGCCAAGGCCAAGCGGGGCGGGCGCGTCAACGCTTATCTGTCCCTCACGCCATCGCGGACCGCCCTGGTGGTGGTCGACATGCAGGATTACTTCGTCAAGGAGGGCATGCCGTCCGCTATCGCCCGGGGCCAGGAAATCGTCGCCAACATCAATCGCTTGGCCGCGGCCACGCGGGCGGCGGGCGGCCTGGTCGTTTGGATCCAGACCGAGGCTCCCTCCGATCCCGATGACTGGGCCAACCGCAGGGAGGCCACCAGCGCGGAGCATTGGGCGTCCCGGCGGAGGTTGCTGGCGCGGGACGGCGAGGGTTTCGGCATCTTCCCCACCTGCGCGGTGGAAAGGGAAGATAAATTCGCGACCAAATTCCGCTATTCCGCGTTCATCCCCTACCCGTCGGAATTGGATACCGTTCTCAAGGACCGGGGGATGGATACCCTGCTGATCACCGGCGTCGCCACCAGCACCTGCTGTGAATCCACCGCGCGGGATGCCAGCATGTGGGGCTACCGCACCATCATGGTGTCCGACGGAAACGCCGACCAGACCGAGCTGTTGCACCGCCACACCTTAGGCAAGTTCCTCACCACCTTCGGCGATGTGCAAACGACCGATCAGTTGACCGAGAAGCTTACCATCGGCGCGGAACTCCCCATTCCGGCGCAATAGCGGGCGGCGTCCCGCCGGGGTATTGTCGGGCGATTCGAACTTCGGGAGGTGGCATCGGCACCATGCGAGAAGTCCTGCTCTATTCGACATTTCTGATCGTCGTGTTCGGCGCGATGTTCGGCTACCTGTATGCGACGTCCGAAGTCATCCAGGTACAGGTGACGGGAAAGCGAATTCAGCAGACCACGTGGCGTCCGTGCGTCGGCACCGGCGAATACGTCATCCAGACCAAGAAGAACGGCGACCTCGGTCTCTCGACCCTCCCCCTGATGGGATATTGCTGGGGCGGTGCCGAGGCATTTGAAAGGCTCCGCGTCGGCGGCAGCATCCGGCTGCGCATCGTCAATTATCCGTTTATCCAAAGGCCGGGCAACGTCGCCGTCATTCAGGTGATCGATTAATGCTCTAAGCCGCCCATAAGGGCATACGCGATGGCGGTGACCCCTTCATCGGTTTGGAAGAGGAACTTCAATCTATTGGAAAGCCGAACGACCATTTACCGATCATGGGGGAAACAGGGGCGTTCGGCGAAATGGCGGCCCACGCCTACCAGTATGTGCCCCATCGGTATTTCAAGAACGCCCCAAGAAGGAAAAGTCCCAAACCGACGATGGTCAGCGGCTTGGCCAGGTCGCCCCGGTTGACGTCGACGGTGGACTGAATGATCACCACCAGGCCGAACAAGCCGACCGTGCCGCCGATGATCATCATCCACAAGGCGACCGTCGCCAGCTCTTCGGAAGTTGTCATCGCTTCCCTCCACCGGCTTTGCTACCCCGTGGGGCGCTCCCGCGCAAGGCATGTTTGTCATCGGATCAACAAACATGCCCTTAAGGGCCCTTTGCCCGGCCCTTTCCCGGGCCGGCCTCGAGACGAAACAATTAGCTGGCGTTGGCGTTTACCAGCGCGTCAGAAATGGACGTGAAGGTGTCCTGCAACTCGGTGCCGACGACGGTGATGGCGGCGATGATGACAACCGCGATCAGGGCGGCAATGAGGCCATACTCGATGGCCGTGACGCCTTCGTCCTGCTCGATCAAGGACTTCAGCCAAATCAATGC